>CANESN010000070.1 GCA_947441105.1 Micrococcales bacterium | reverse complement strand
GGTTAGACCCTTGTAAAGCTTTTCGATGATTGAGTCGCGGTACTTGTTCACCGCAGTCATATCAATAGATTGGAAGGTTGCGTTCACGCCGTACGATCCCGCTTCGCGGGTTACATCTGCAACCTCAGCTGAGTGAAGCAGCGCTTTTGTCGGAATACATCCCCGGTGAAGGCAGGTGCCACCAAGCTTGTCACGCTCAATTAGCGCAACGCTCATGCCTAGCTGTGCACCTCTTAGCGCTGCCGCGTAACCGCCGCTGCCGCTGCCAAGGATTACCAAGTCAAAGTTGTGATCGGCCATATTATTTGCTCCAAGTTCTCGCCAAACAGATCAAGTCTAATGCCTAGCTGGGCTATGCGCGGCGTGCCATCTCAATCAGCGTTCGAATCATTACTCCGGTCGCTCCACTTGGGTACACAGAGTAGGGAGCTGCGTCATTATTTGCACTCGAGGCAATGTCAATGTGGGCCCAGCTGGCATCCTTTGGAACGAACTCTGACAGGAATAGTCCACCAACCAGCATGGAACCGGACGGAACGCCAATTCGGCTGTTAACCATGTCGGCAACATCAGATTTCAGAATTTCGCGGAGTTCTGCGGGCAGTGGCATCTCCCAAAGCAGCTCATCCGCTGCCGCGGCAGCTTCTTTTGCAAGTTCGATCGCATCGCCCTTACCCATAAGACCCGCATAGCGCTTGCCCAATGCCACCGTGGCGGCGCCAGTCAGAGTCGCGATGTCAATGATGTGATCTGGTCCAAGCTCTGAGGCAAGCGATAGGCCGTCGCCGAGAACAAGCCTGCCTTCAGCATCGGTGTTTAGCACCTCGACAGTCTTTCCGTTGCGCATGGTCAGAACGTCGCCAGGGCGAGTCGCCTGACCGCTGGGCATGTTCTCAGCAAGGCACATAAAGCCGGTGATGTTTGCCTTGATGCCAAGCTGGGCGGCACCAACGATTGCTCCAAGAACTGACGCAGCTCCTGCCATGTCGTACTTCATACCGATCATCGAAAGTGGCTGCTTTAGGGAAAGACCACCGGTGTCGAAGGTGATTCCCTTACCCACCAGGGCAATGTGCTTTCCGCCGCCGCGATAGGTGAGTTTCACAAGTCTCGGTGGGCGGACTGATCCTTTGCCGACGCCAAGTATTCCGCCGCATCTCTCTTTCTCAAGTCGCTTTTCGTCCCAGATTTCGACATCTATCGGCAGGCCTTTAGCAAGCGATTTCGCTTCTTTAGCCAATTTCTCGGGCCAGAGCGCGTTGGCTGGCATGTTAATCAACTCGCGGATCGCGACAATTGTTTGCGCAACGCCCAGCTCTTTTAAGACATCGACTTTTTTATCGAAAACGATTTGGACGTCAATGTCCGTCTTGGAATCTTTCTTGAAGTTGGCTGGAGTCTTTTGACCAAGTACCGCTCCTTCGGCGAAAGCCTTCGCCTCTTCTGAGCTGCTCGCTATAAGAATCAGAGGTGCTTTGTCGCTGGCCGCTCTAACGGCAGCGGCAGCAAAGTCTCGAGCCTTGTAAACCGAACCAACACCTATCACCAGGGCGATATTCTCGCCAATCATTACTCTGGCTGCCGAGCCCGGCGTCTTATCAGCTTTGTGCAGATCAAGGACCTGCTGGGTAAGGGAATCCTCCTTTACCAAAAGTCCGCTTTCAGAAAGTGGAACAGCGAACTGGTGCGCGTTGGTTGGGGATGAAGTGGCGACGGTGACATTAATCATTGGCCAAGCTTATTGAGTTAGTATCGCAACATGTCTGAGCTGTATCGAATCTACGAATCTGAGCAACAGATTCAAGGTCTCCCAATGCTCGCGATGCTTTCCGGGTTTACTGATTCAGGGCAAACAATCTCTCAACTTTCAGAGCACTTGTTCGCCCATCTCGATCATGAACTGATCGTCAGTTTTAGTAATGACGAGTTGTTGGATTACAGATCCAGAAGGCCATTGCTTTACTTTGAGAAAGACCACATTGAGTCTTACGAGCCACCGGTTTTAGGTCTGTATTTGGCGCATGATGAGGCTGGCAGCCCGTTCCTTCTTCTAGAGGGCTACGAACCGGACTTTCGCTGGGAGGCATTCGCAACCGCCGTTGCCGATTTGGTAGATCGCTTCGAAATCTCTTCGCTTACCTGGGTTCATTCCATCCCGTTTCCGATCCCTCACACCCGCCCGGTCGGAATTACAGTCTCGGGAAACCGAGCCGACCTGGTCGAAAAGTACTCCGAGTGGAAGCCTCAGACTCAGGTTCCTGGAAACGTAATCCACCTGCTGGAATACAGACTTGGTCAGACCGGGCTCACCACGACGGGTTTTGTGTTACTCGTTCCTCACTATCTAGCCGACAATGAGGTTCCAGCCGCGGCACTAACGGGTCTTGAACTTATTACTGCGGCAACCGGCTTGGTTTTCCCAACCGATGAGATTAGAGAGCGGGCAGCAAAGTTCGAGGCAAAGGTGAACGCACAGCTCGAAGAGAATGCCGAGCTTGCCAAGCTGGTTGCAACACTCGAGCAGAGTTACAACTCCGGGACCGGACCCTCGCGCTCTCCGATCGGAAAGCCACGGACCATACCGCCCAGTGCAGACGAGATTGCCGAGGAGCTTGAGAAGTACTTGGCCAACATGTCAAAAGACGACCCAAGCACGGAATAAATCCAAGGAAAAAAGCGTTTATAGCCACTAGAGCCACTTTTAGTGGCATAATTAGCAGTCAAACCCTTTCAGGTCTAACGACTTGACAAGGGTTTAAAGTCTGCCTAAAAAGAGGTTAATTATCGCTACTGTGTCCAAGGCCAAGGCCAAAGCAACTAAGCCAGCTGGCAAAGCCAGCAAGGCTAAAGCTGCCGTTGCCGAAGATGACGAAGAGGACATCGAGGACGAGATTGAAATCGAGACTGTGGATGAAATCGTTGCCGAGGTCATTGAGGTTATCGAGGTTGCGGAAGTAGTTGTAGAAGAGCACAAGGACGATGAGTCCGAGACTGCCGTTGACATAAATGCCTTGCCTGCAGACGTATTAGTTCTGAGCGATGACGATGATGACATCCCAGTCCAAAACCTAACCATTTCGGGTGCAACCGCTGACCCCGTTAAGGACTACCTCAAGCAGATCGGTAAGGTAGCACTTCTTAACGCTGAGCTCGAGGTCGAACTTGCCAAGCGCATTGAGGCTGGCCTGTTTGCCGAGGAGAAGCTAGCGACTGCAAAGTCCCTAGCTCCGGCAGAGCGTCGTGACCTGAGCTGGGTGGTAAAGGATGGTGCGCGCGCCAAGAGCCACCTGCTTGAGGCAAACCTTCGTCTTGTGGTCTCGCTTGCAAAGCGCTACACCGGTCGCGGCATGCAGTTCCTAGATTTGATTCAAGAGGGAAACCTAGGCCTAATCCGTGCCGTTGAGAAGTTCGACTACACCAAGGGCTACAAGTTCTCTACCTATGCAACCTGGTGGATTCGTCAGGCGATTACCAGAGCAATGGCCGACCAGGCTCGAACCATTCGTATCCCGGTTCACATGGTTGAGGTCATCAACAAGCTTGCCCGCGTTCAGCGCCAGCTCCTTCAGGACCTAGGTCGCGAACCGACCCCGGAAGAGCTGGCAGCTGAATTGGATATGACCCCGGAAAAGGTCGTTGAGGTTCAAAAGTATGGCCGTGAGCCAATTTCCCTCTCCACTCCGCTGGGTGAAGATGGTGACAGCGAGTTTGGTGACCTGATCGAAGACACCGAAGCGGTTGTTCCTGCGGACGCTGTTGGATTCACAATGCTGCAGCAGGAGCTCGAACGAGTTCTCGATTCCCTGCACCCTCGTGAAGCCGGTGTTATTCGCTCAAGATTCGGTCTTGGTGACGGTGTTCAAATGACCCTGGACCAAATTGGCGAGAAGTTCGGCGTGACTCGTGAGCGCATCCGCCAGATTGAGTCGAAGACCATGTCAAAGTTGCGTCACCCTTCCCGTTCTCAACTACTGCGCGACTATCTAGATAGCTAATGCGCACCTTCCTAGCGATGGCGCTTGGGAAAACTGCTCGTTTTCTACTGCGTCTAGTTAGACGCGGTGGGGGATCATCTCTGCCAGGCACCATAGCCGCGGCAATTCAGCCAAAACTTCTTGAGCGAGCAATTCAATCCGCTCCGCAAGGGCTGGTGGTGGTAAGTGGCACCGCCGGGAAATCGAGCACCACCAAGCTGATCGTTGCGCTTTTTGAAGCACATGGGCTTCGGGTTTTCACCAATCCATCAACTGCGAACATCAAACAGGGCTACTACGCATCAGTTCTTCAGTTCGGTGATCTTCGAGGACGTATTGCCGCTGACATTGTTGTGCTCGAGTGGGACGAGGGCCACGGGGCCGCCTTGGCGAAGGAACTAAAGCCGCGACTAAGCGTAATTACCAACGTGCTTTCTGATCAGTTAGACCGTTTTGTAGACCCGATCTACGTCCAGGAAAAACTTGCTGAGATCATCAACAACTCAGCCACAGTGATTGCAAATCGTGACGATCGCAATGTTGCACAAATCGCAAGCGGGCATCCAGAAGCATTCGGCTTTGGACTGGTCGCCGAACTTATCGATGAGGGCCCTTCCTACGCAATCAACTTTGGAGAAAAGCCAGAGCTTTCTGCTTCGGCTCTGATAAAGCATGCGACGGCCGAAAGATTGCTCATCATGCTCAAGGGAACTGACCTAGAGATTGCTGGCGATTACGAGAATTTCTCGCAGGCGATGAACGTCGCCTCCGCAGTACTGGCTGTCGACGCGCTGGTTGAAATCAATACAGAGCTTGTTGCCCACACAATAGAGGCGCTGCCTCCGGTGTTTGCGCGCGACGAGATGGCGTTGGTAAGAGATCGACTTGTGCGTTTGATGCTGGTGCAGAACCCAACAAGCTTCCAGTTGAACCTAGATAAATTGCAGGCCACACCTCACCCTCTGATGATTATGGCCGGTAGGGACATTCACGACCCAAGTTGGCTTTGGACTGTTGACTTCTCAAAGCTAGATGGTGTCGATGTCGTATCTGGTTATAACGCCCATGAACTTGCGCTGCGGTTGCACTACTCAGGTGTTGAGGTGAAGTTGGTTGAGCCAAAGATTGATCTGGCTAACGAGCAGTTTGCGAAGTTGACCGGATCGGAACCGACAATCGTTTTCTCGGC
>CANESN010000069.1 GCA_947441105.1 Micrococcales bacterium | reverse complement strand
TTCGGTCACGGTTTTGCTATCCGCTTTGGATTTATCACCCCGCCGGCCGATGTCGACGTATTCCTAGTCGCTCCAAAGGGCCCAGGCCACACAGTTCGCCGCGAGTATGTCGCGGGTAAGGGTGTGCCAAACCTGATCGCAGTGGAGCAGGATGCAACCGGTCACGCACTAGAGCTAGGTCTTTCCTACTCCAAGGCAATTGGTGGAACCCGTGCGGGAACCATCAAGACCACCTTCACCGAGGAGACCGAGACTGACCTATTTGGTGAGCAGGCTGTTCTCTGCGGTGGTGCATCTCAGCTAGTGATGTACGGTTTTGAGACCCTAACCGAGGCTGGCTACCAGCCAGAGATCGCTTACTTCGAGGTACTGCACGAGCTAAAGCTCATTGTTGACCTGATGTATGAAGGTGGCATTGCAAAGCAGCGTTGGAGCGTGTCCGACACCGCTGAGTACGGTGACTATGTTTCCGGCCCACGCGTTATCGGACCAGAGGTCAAGGCACGCATGAAGGATGTGCTAACTGACATCCAGAGCGGCGCATTTGCCAAGCGTTTTATCGATGACCAGGATGCCGGAGCTCCAGAGTTCAAGGCACTTCGCGCAAAGGGTGAGGCTCACCCAATCGAGGCCACCGGCCGCGAACTTCGCAAGCTGTTCAGCTGGATCAAGACGGACGACGACTACCAAGAAGGTAGCGCTGCCCGCTAAATCTCAATCAAAAGCCCCCGAGAAATCGGGGGTTTTTGGCCATTAGGGTCAATGCCTAAATCACTGTTCTTGGGCTAGACTCTAGGGATTCCCATCGCTGTCGATTACGACGTTAGGTTTGCCATTGTCTAAGCCAGTTGTTCTAATTGCCGAAGAGCTTTCGCCTGCCACGGTTGAAGCCCTCGGTCCAGATTTTGAAATTCGCCATGTAGATGGTGCGGATCGCTCCAAGCTGCTTCCAGCACTTGCCGATGCCAATGCAGTATTGATTCGCTCTGCCACCAAGATGGACGAAGAGGCAATTGCAGCGGCTCCGAAACTCAAGGTCATCGCCCGCGCAGGTGTGGGTCTGGACAACGTCGACATCAAGGCCTCTACTAGCGCCGGCGTAATGGTTGTGAACGCACCAACCTCAAACGTCATCTCTGCAGCCGAGCTGGCAATTGCCCAGCTAATGGCGCTATCCCGCCACATTCCAGATGCCAACGCATCTCTCAAAAATGGCGAGTGGAAGCGAAGCAAATACACCGGTGTCGAGCTCTACGAGAAGACCATTGGAATCATCGGCCTTGGCCGCATCGGAACCTTAGTTGCCCAGCGCCTAGCAGGTTTTGGCGTGACGCTGATTGGTTATGACCCGTATGTGACTCAGGCTCGTGCCGAGCAAATCGGGGTTGAGCTGGTGGATATGGATCAGATGATGAAGCGTGCTGATTACATCACCATTCACATTCCAAAGACCCCGGAGACCACCGGCATGATCTCCACCGACCAGTTTGCAATCGCGAAGTCAAACCTTCGCATCGTGAACTGCTCGCGAGGTGGAATCATCGACGAGGCTGCGCTCTATGCGGCGCTGAAGACAAACCGCATCGCAGGTGCTGGTCTGGATGTGTTCGTAAACGAGCCTCCAACGGATTCACCACTTCTAACTTTGGAAAACATTTTGGTTACCCCACACCTTGGCGCATCAACCGATGAGGCGCAGGAAAAGGCCGGTATCTCAGTTGCTCGCTCGGTACGCCTCGCTCTTGCCGGTGACCTAGTTCCAGATGCAGTGAATGTTGCCGGTGGCGTGATCGATGCTTCCGTGAAGCCAGGTATTCCACTGGCTGAGAAGTTGGGCCAGATTGTTGCAGGACTTGCTCACACCTCGATTGTCTCGGTTGAGTTTGAGGCCAGGGGAGAGATTGCGGCTCACGATGTCACTGTTTTGAAACTCGCTGCTCTAAAGGGCTTGTTCCAGACCATGGTTACCGAGCAGGTTTCATACGTGAATGCTCCGCTTATGGCAGAGCAGCGTGGTGTTGAGGTTCGTCTGACTCAGGCAACTGAGAGCGATGAATACCGCAATGTCACCACCTTGAAAGCTGTGCTTTCAGATGGCTCGGTAGTTTCTGCCGGCGGCACGGTTATTGGACCTAAGCACCACCAGAAGGTTGTCTCCATCAACGGTTACGACGTTGAGATTTCGATGGCTGATCACATGGTTGTCATGGTCTACCAGGACCGTCCGGGAATCGTTGCCGTATACGGCAAGGCATTTGCCGAAGCATCGGTAAACATCGCAGCTATGACGATTGCTCGTCAGCAAAAAGGCGGCAAAGCGCTCAGCGTAATTACCGTTGACTCTCCAGTCGCACCTGAGATTTTGGAGAAGCTCCGCACTGAGATCAAGGCGGACGTTATGCAGGCAATCTCGATCTCTGAGGCCTACTAAGCCTTAGTTTCAAGCGATTTAGAGGCTAGGGTCTAGCGAAACTTCTTTGCCTGCCGAAATCCAGCTGCCAGTGCCACCGGCAACAGATACGACATCAAAACCCTGTGCTTCTAGGTATTCAGCAGCCTTCATACTGCGCACGCCACCCTGGCAAATAATCCAAATGGTCTCGCCCTGAGGCAATAGCTCGGTGTTCTCCGGGACCGTGCTCAGTGGAATGTGACGGGCCTGAGGGACGTGTCCGGCTTCGAATTCGTGGTCTTCTCGAACATCGACAACAAATGCTCCATTAGAGATTGCGCCTTCTAGTTCGTCGATGGTTACTTCATTAGCCATTTGTCATCCCTTTCAAAAATCTGGTTTCTAACCAGAAAGACTTGCTCTAGTTTGCCATGTCTATGCAGGACTTAGCCCTGTAAGCAATGGGAAAAGGGTTTAGGGTTGTCCTAAACAATCTGTGAGGTTTAGTAGTGAAATCCATCAATCTTGCCGTTATCGCCGGAGACGGCATTGGCCCCGAAGTCACCTCGGTTGGCATTGCCGCCTTGGAGAAGGCCCTTGGTGGAGTAGAACTCGACATCACAAGCTATGACCTAGGTTCAGATCGCTACCTGGAAACCGGTGAGGCACTGACTGAAAACGACCTTGAGCAGTTGGCTAAGCACGACGCTATTTTGCTCGGTGCGATTGGAGACCCAAGGGTCCCATCGGGAGTTTTGGAACGTGGACTATTGCTAAAGCTTCGCTTCGCATTTGACCACCACATCAACCTTCGTCCTTCGAAGTTGTTCGAAGGTGTAGTTTCTCCGCTTTCTAATGCCAAGAATATTGATTTTGTTGTGGTGCGCGAAGGCACCGAGGGTCCATACGTGGGCAACGGCGGTGCTATCCGCCAGGGCACCGACCAAGAGGTCGCTAACGAGGTTTCGGTCAACACCGCTTTTGGTGTTCGCAGAGCGGTTGAATACGCATTCGACCTAGCTTCGAACCGCGAGCGCAAGCAAGTGACATTGGTTCACAAAACCAACGTTTTGGTTCACGCCGGCAAGATCTGGCTTCGCATGGTCGAAGAAGTTGCAAAGCAGTATCCAAAGGTGACTCACGACTACATGCACATCGATGCTGCAACCATTCACATGGTGAATTCACCGGAGCGTTTCGATGTGATTGTCACGGACAACCTCTTTGGCGACATCATCACTGACCTTGCAGCCGCTATTTGCGGTGGCATTGGCTTGGCCGCTTCGGCTAACCTAAATCCAACTGGTGCTTTCCCCTCCATGTTCGAACCCGTTCATGGCTCAGCACCGGACATCGCGGGCAAAAACCTCGCTGATCCAACTGCAGCAATCCTTTCTGCAGCGCTAATGGCTAGAACCCTCGGCTATTCCGAGGCGGCGGCCAAAATTGAAAATGCGGTAGCGCAAGACCTAGCTAGCCGCGGGGATTCAAAGCGTTCGACCGATCAGGTTGCTCAAAGCATCCTGGAACTTATTTAGGTGACAAGCATGGATTTCAAGGTAACCAAAAACCCAAACCCAACTCCAAAGAGCGAGCGCGATGAGATTCTCGCAAATCCAGTGTTTGGTGCAAAGCTCACCGACCACCAGGTGGTTGTGGTGTGGGAGAAGGACAAGGGCTGGCACTCCGCCGAGGTAATCCCATATGGTCCAATCATGATGGACCCGTCCTCGGCAGTTTTGCACTACGGCCAGGAAATCTTCGAGGGCATCAAGGCCTACCGTCACCAGAACGGTTCAATTTGGACTTTTAGACCAGATGCAAACGCCAAGCGTTTGCAGCGCTCTGCGCACCGTATGGCATTGCCTGAGCTACCCACCGAGTTGTTTATCGAGTCACTCAGACAACTCATTGCAGTAGATGGCGATTGGGTTCCAGCTCCTGAGGGCGAGAAAACGCTTTATTTCAGACCGTTTGAGATTGCTGCCGAGAACTTCCTAGGGGTTCGTGCTGCTCAGCGCGTGGAGTACCGCGTTATTGCATCTCCAGTTGGTCCTTATTTCACCGGTGGGCTCAAGCCGGTCGCTATTTGGATTGCACTGGATTCCGCTCGTGCTGGAAAGCACGGCACCGGAGAAGCAAAGACCGGTGGCAACTATGCGGCATCCTTGCTATCTCAGTCCAAGGGTCTTGAGAACGGCTGCAGCCAGGTGATGTTCCTAGATGCCGAGAGCGCGACCTACATCGAAGAACTTGGTGGCATGAACCTGTTCTTTGTCTACAAAGATGGTCACGTTGTAACCCCTGCCCTTGATGGCACAATTTTGCGCGGCATCACCAGAGACTCTTTGGTAACCCTGCTTCGCGATCGTGGGCTTGAGGTTCAAGAGCGCAAGGTTACCCTCGATGAGGTTCGCACTGGAGTCAAATCCAACGACATCATCGAAGTATTTGCCTGTGGCACAGCCGCAGTGATTACCCCGGTTGGCATCTTCAAGTCAGAGCATGAGGAAATCGTTATTGGCGGTAACGAGCCAGGAAAACTCACTGCTCAGATGAGAGCGGAGCTGACTGGAATTCAGTATGGAACTGTTCCAGATCGTCACAACTGGATGCACAAGCTGGCTGACTAAGCGCATGAGAATTGCAAGATTCAATCTCAACGGTGAGATTAGATTCGGCTCGGTAGTTGGAGATCAGGTATTCCTTTTTACAGGTGACCCATTTGAATCCAAGGAACTATCCGGACAAACGGTCACTTTGGACCAAATTCAACTTTTGGCACCGGTTGCTCCAAGCAAAATCATCTGTATCGGCATGAACTTCGCCGCTCACGCAGCTGAAATTTCGCAGGATGTGCCTGATGAGCCACTTATGTTCTTCAAGCCGGTAAGCGCCATCATTGGACCTGGAGACACCATCGTGTTGCCACATCAGTCTGACCAGGTTGAAG
>CANESN010000068.1 GCA_947441105.1 Micrococcales bacterium | reverse complement strand
TCCAAGTGGTTTCGAGGTCTTTGAGGTTGTAACCACCCCAGCCAGCCAGCACCCTAAACACCTGATTTGGATTCCAGCTGCTGCGGTCCACATCCAGCGAAACCGTTTGAGGTAAGACTCGAGAAAGATTTGCGGCAATGCCACCGCCGGTGATGTGGCTCATGGTTGAGATCTGTGCCGAGTAGCGATCGAGCACCTGGTTGAGCACCCCGGTGTAGAGCCGGGTTGGCTCTAAGAGCTCTTCGCCCAAGCTCCTTGTAAATTCAGGAACCTGATCGGTGTACTTCAAACCGCGATCGGCCACAATCTTGCGCACCAGCGAGTAACCATTCGAGTGCAGACCCGAAGCCTCAAGTCCCAGCACGACATCGCCAACCTGGACTCGCTCAGCAGATAGCATCTTGGATTTTTCAACAACGCCAACCGCAGCACCTGCAACGTCATACTCGTGCTCACCCAAAAGACCTGGGTGCTCAGCGGTTTCGCCACCAACCAGTGCGACATCAACTTCTTTACACGCGCTAGCAATGCCGCGAACAATGTCCGCGATGCGGGTCGGTTCGATCTTGCCGGTTGCGATGTAGTCGGTCATAAACAAACTGCGAGCGCCGACCACCACGATGTCATCAACCACCATGCCGACTAAGTCCTGGCCAATGGTGTCGTGCTTGTCTATCGCCTGGGCAATGGCAACCTTGGTGCCAACGCCATCGGTTGAGGTGGCAAGGATTGGGTGGTCGTAGTCCTTTAGGAACTTGGCATCGATCATGCCGGCAAAGCCGCCAACACCACCAAGGACTAGGTTGCTGTGGGTGGCACTCACTGCCGCCTTCATAAGCTCTACGGCTCTATCGCCGGCCTCGGTGTCAACACCAGATGCTGCATAGGGATTAGGCATTTGGGTGCACGTGACCTTCCTCGCGGATGGTTGCGACGCCTCGCTCCAAAAGGTTCTTACCTAATCTTTCGGCAGCAGGAAGTTCGATTGGGTACTCACCGGTGAAGCAGGCGGTGCAGAGCTCACGCTCCTGCTGGTTGGTGGCTGCAATCATGCCGCCTTTAGAGAGGTAACCGAGGGAATCTGCTCCCAGCGACTTTCTAACATCCTCGACCCCAATGCCGGATGCAATCAATTCCGCGCGAGATGCAAAGTCAACACCGTAGAAACATGGCCAGGTAATTGGTGGGCTGGAGATGCGAACGTGAACTTCAGCCGCCCCAGCCTCCTTGAGCATCTTCACAAGTGCCCGCTGAGTGTTGCCTCGAACAATTGAGTCGTCAACAACAATCAATCGCTTGCCAGCTATAACCTCACGCAGCGGATTGAGCTTCAATCTGATACCCAACTGTCGAATGGTTTGCGAAGGCTGAATAAAGGTTCTACCGACGTAGGCGTTCTTCACAAGTCCATGTCCAAATGGAATGCCGGAGGCCTCTGAGTAACCAATTGCAGCAGGGGTTCCGGACTCTGGGGTTGGCATTACCAAATCGGCTTCTACCGGGTGCTCCTTGGCCAGGGTTCTACCCATCTCGACTCGAGCTTCGTAAACGACTCGGCCATTGATGGCAGTGTCTGGCCTAGCCAGATAAACATATTCAAATACGCAGCCAGCACGTTTTTTGGTAGCGAAGGTCGCAGAGCGAAGGCCATTCTCATCGATTGCAATTAGCTCGCCGGGCTCGATCTCTCGAACAAAAGAAGCACCAACGATATCCAAGGCTGCAGACTCGGAAGCAACTACCCAACCGCGCTCTAATCGACCTAAAACCAGCGGTCTAACGCCTTGCGGGTCACGCGCAGCATACAGAGTTCCCTCATCCATAAAGGTGAGGCAGTAGGCGCCCTTGATCAGTGGCAAAAGCTCTAGCGCGGTTGCCTCAAGTGATGAATCTGGGTTACCGGTCAGCAAAGCGGTAAGCACCGCAGTATCGGTTGTGTTACCGCCACGAAGTTCGGACTCGTGGTTTGGGTAGCGCTGCTCAAGAAGTTCTAGAAGTTCAGAGGTATTGGTGAGGTTTCCGTTGTGAGCCAGCGCGATTGTGCCGTTGGCAGTCTTACCCAGGGTCGGCTGAGCATTTCGCCAGTGGGAAGCACCGGTAGTTGAATACCTGGTGTGACCGATTGCGATGTGGCCCTGCAGTGATTCCAGGGCTGCCTCGTTGAAAACCTGCGAGACCAGACCCATGTCCTTGTAGACCAGGATCTTTTCACCGGTTGAGGTTGCGATACCGGCGGATTCTTGACCGCGGTGCTGAAGTGCGTAAAGACCAAAGTAGGTGAGTTTTGCAACTTCCTCGCCCGGTGCCCAAACTCCAAAGACGCCGCACTGATCTTGTGGACCCTTCTCACCTGGAAGGATGTCGTGATTTAGCAGGCCATCGCCGCGAATCACTGATCGGCTCTTTCGGCCAACGCTCGCTTGGTCCTTCTTGAGGTAAGCAAATCAATTGCAAGTGCGAAGAACAAACCGAGGCCAAAGCCCAGCGAACCAAGCGAGAGGATCAACAGTCCGAGGATGTTCTCGTTAGACCTCTGATCTTGAGGGATGAGAAGGAAAACCACAAAGGCTGTGACTGCTCCAAAAACAGCGCCAGTAATAGCCCAGGTTGCAATCTTTGGTGCACGGCGAATCTCTACCTCTTCGGGCAGGTTTTGCTTGGGCTTGGTCACATAAGTATTAAACAAGGTTTTGGCTTGCCATCGAAGGGTTTTACGCAAATGGGTTGGCCGGATTTGTCAAAAGACCAAAGCGATTTCGTGGGCACGGACTCCAGAGAGCACAAGGCCTGCACCAATTGGCACTTCATCGAAGGAAATTCGCTTTAGTGCGAGCTCGATGAAAAGTTCCGGAATGATCTCAACCACATTCGGCGGTGTGCCGCGGCGGTGGTCCATACCGGCGATGCACTGCACTGCTCCATAGGGCGGAACGCGCAGTTCAATGGTTCCGCCCGGGTGGCGAATCTCAATTTCTTGCAGCAGGTAGCGAACCGCGGTTGGCATCTGTTCTGGCAGGTTGGCTAGCGCCAGTTGGCCCTCTGGTCCCGAGATTCGCTTTTTGCCCATAGCTAATTATCTATGGGCTTTGGCTTAGGCTGGTGGGGTGCTCAGACGCCTATTAGTAATCTCCCGCCCAGTGCTGTGGGTAAACACCATCGGCACCTCAGTGATGGGTATGTGGCTTGCCGGCTACCTCTGGGACTGGCGCATGCTGCCGATTCTTATTTGGGTAACGCTGCCTTTCAATCTTTTGATCTACGGCATCAACGACATATTTGACCAGGAAACCGACAACATCAACGCCCGCAAGGGTGGTTATGAAGGCGCTCACATTTCTCCGAGCGAGGTCAAGCCAATCTGGTGGGGAGTAATCCTCACCAATGTTCCCTTCTTGGTGTACTTCGCAATCACCTTGCCCTGGCAGGCAACTGCCTGGATGGTCGCCTATAGCCTGTTCTTCACCTTCTACTCCGCTCCTCCGCTGAGGTTCAAGGCCCGTCCATACCTGGACAGTTTCTCCAACACCGATTACGCCTTCCCACTGGCATTTGTGCCATTGGCACTTGGTCACGAGCCAATGTGGCTTGCGGTCTTTGGTTTGATGGCCTGGTCGATTGCAAAGCATGCCTATGACGCGATTCAGGACATCCCGCAGGATTCTGACACCGGCATTCAAACCACCGCGGTTCACCTCGGTGTCAAAAAGACTTTGGTTTGGTCTGGTTTTTGGTGGGCAGTTTCAACAATCTTGTTTGCACTGGTGAACATCCCGGTTGCAATCGTGAACCTAATAATCGCCGGCTACCTAGTGCTTACGGTATGGCGGACTCCAACGCCAAAGCGTGCCCACGATGTTTATAAGTACTCAATCGCATTCCCATACGTTGCCGGTGCAGTGGCAGGCGTGCAGCTAGTAACGGCAATCGCTCTCGGCTGGTTTTAGTGGCAAGGATCGTCGTTTTAGGAGCCGGACTCTCGGGTCTTGCGAGCGCCGCATTACTTGCCCAAGCAGGTCACGAGGTCACCGTTCTAGAAAAAAACAATTGGCTTGGCGGTAAGTCGAGAAGAATTGAACTTGCCGGCCAGCGAATGGACACCGGACCTGCGCTGGTTACCTTCCCGGAGGTCTGGCAGCAGGTTCTAGACACCTTTGACTCCCTTGGGAAAGTGCAGGCCAAGGATCACGCGAGTTTGAGTTTCACCAAACTCAAAGAGGTCGGTCGCTACTACCTAAGAAATCACGTCACGGATCTACCTGTTAGGCCCGAGCATCACTGGCACAAAGCCTGGAGCCAGTTCTCCCAGGAGCACGATGCGCTAACTCCCTCGATTTCAAAGCTATTGACCTCAAGCCCGCTAGACCCGGCCGCGCTGCCGGCACTGGCCAAAATGGCAAAGGTTTACGGGATAAGGCTTACCACCTCTAGCTATCTCAAGTCACTGAAATACATGCCTCAGGCACTCAAAGAAGTGATCTCTATCCACACCCTAAACGCCGGTGTTTCACCCAACCGCTCGCTAGCCCTCTACGCATCAATGACCGCTGCCATGGCGACCCAGGGAATCTCGGTGCCGGTAGGCGGCGTCAATGAAATTGCCCTGGCGCTTGGTCGACTTGCCGTTGCAGCCGGAGCCAGGATCGAACTTGGCGCAGGCGTCAAAGAAATCGGCAGGCGCTCGGTAAAAACCCAAACTGCTGAGTACGGCTTCGATCACCTGGTTAGTTCACTGGATCCGGGTGTGCTGAAGGCAATTCAAACCGGTAAGCCAAACAAACTTGCCAAGCATCGCTCGTGCTCAGGTGTTGCCATCTACGCAGTTCTCAAAGAGCCACTTCCAGAAGACGTCGTAACCCACTCGGTGATCATGCCCGACGATGCAGAAAAGCTTCATCACAGCTTGGATCACGCTTTGCCTCCTGAGCAGACCATGACCTTTGTGAACTACTACCGAGCCGGTGAGATCTACCCAAACACCAAGGACACCGTGGCTGTTTTGATAACCGCCCCTGCCGATGGCAAAAAGCACGACCTCAATAGCGAGTGGGTTAGAAACGAGCTGGACCGGGTGTCTCAAAAACTAGGTCTTACGGTTGCGATTGACGAGCTGTTTGAAGAGTACGAGATTTTGAACCCGGATTACTTTGCGCAGTTTGGTGCAGCCGGTGGTGCGCTGTATGGCGCGACCAGACCGCTTTGGCAGTCTGGTCCATTCCACAACCTGCAGTACCACAACCCGCTGCGACCAAGACTCTGGCGAGTAGGAGCATCGGTTCACCCGGGAGGCGGAATACCGGCTGTCCTTGGCGGAACCTTGATTGCCACCAGAGCAATGCTTAGGAAAATTGGGAAGCCCAAGAAGTAACTAG
>CANESN010000067.1 GCA_947441105.1 Micrococcales bacterium | reverse complement strand
TTGCCTACTCAAAGATTTGCACCCACGTGGGTTGCCCGGTTGCTCTTTACGAGCAGCAGACCCACCACCTGCTCTGCCCTTGCCACCAGTCCACATTTGACCTAGCAGATCACTGCAAAGTCATTTTCGGACCGGCGTCAAGGCCTCTCCCCCAGCTGGCAATTGAAGTTGACGCTGAGGGATACCTAGTTGCACAAGGCGACTTCACCGAGCCCGTAGGGCCTACATTCTGGGACATAAGGCAGTCATAATGAGTACTAATACTGAACAGAAGCCAACCACCTTCATCGGTGGAGCCGCAAACTACCTCGATGAGCGCCTAAGCCTCGGTGGGGTTCTAAAGAACTTCGGCCGCAAGGTTTTCCCAGATCACTGGAGCTTCATGCTCGGTGAGGTGGCGATGTACTCATTCGTGGTGCTATTGATTTCCGGCACATTCCTAACCTTCTTCTACCAGCCATCCATGGCTTCGGTCCACTACGAGGGTAGCTACGCGCCACTCAAGGGTGCTGAGATGTCAATTGCATACGCATCGAGCTTGGACATCAGCTTTGATATCCGCGGTGGGCTGCTAATGCGTCAGGTTCACCACTGGGCAGCGCTATTGTTCGTTGCTGCCGCTGGACTTCACATGCTTCGCGTGTTCTTCACCGGAGCGTTCCGCAAGCCTCGCGAGCTGAACTGGCTGGTTGGTTTCTTCCTGTTCCTTGCAGCCATGGGTGGCGGATTCACCGGTTACTCCCTACCGGACGACCTACTATCGGGTAACGGTCTTCGAATCATCGATGGAATGCTCAAGGCAATCCCGTTCATCGGCCCATCCATCTCTTCTGGCCTCTTCGGTGGAGAGTTCCCTGGTGATGAGATTGTGGCTCGCCTCTACAGCCTTCACATCATGATCATCCCAGCGCTAATCATTGTGCTGCTGGCAGTTCACTTGATGATGGTTATCATCCACAAGCACACCCACTACTCGGGACCTGGAAAGACCGATGAGAACGTCGTTGGCTTCCCACTGATGCCGGTATACGTTGCTAAGGCTGGTGGATTCTTCTTCCTAGTCTTCGGTGTTCTGATGGCGATTGCCGCAACCTTTACCATCAACCCGATCTGGAACTACGGTCCTTACGACCCATCGCCAGTTTCCGCCGGTACCCAGCCTGACTGGTACATCGGCTGGCTAGATGGTGCGCTGCGCCTTGCACCATCCGGGTTGGATGTGGAAGTGCTCGGCATTGTCCTGCCTTTCGGCGTGCTGCTGCCACTGGTAATCTCGCTGGCATTCCTTGCAGTGGTTGCCGCCTATCCATTTATTGAAAAGTGGGTCACCGCAGACGACCGCGAGCACCACGTTCTAGACCGTCCACGTAACGCACCAACCAGAACAGGTATCGGCGCTGCCGGAGTTGTGTTCTATGCGGTGCTATGGGCTGGAGCATCTACCGACTTGATTGCTACCAACTTCCAGATGAACCTGAACCAGGTGCTAACCAGCATGCAGATTCTGCTCATTATCGGACCGGTAATCGCATTCTGGGTGACCAAGCGTGCTTGCATTGCGCTTCAGCGCAAGGACCGCGAGATCGCGCTACACGGTCGCGAGACCGGTCGCGTAGTGCGCTTGCCACACGGCGAATACATCGAGGTTCACGAGCAAGTAGATAAGTATGAGCTATGGAAGCTGGTTGACTTCAAGGACTACCAGCCAACCCTTGCTCGTCCAAATGCACAGGGCAAGATCACGCTTGGCAACAAGATCCGTGCAGCACTATCGAGCTTCTACTTCGAAGACCGAATTGCTCCGGTATCAAAGGCCGAGTACGAACTTGCACACGCTGACCACTCCCCTGCCCCAAGCGTGGAGAAGCCAAAGCGTAAGCCACGAGAACTGGTCGGCAAGAAGTAATTGCTGCTTGAAAAACCCCCGGTCAGTTGATCGGGGGTTTTTCATTGCTCAAGTTAGTAAGTAAGACAGCCTTAAAGGCAAAAGCCCCGAGGGGTTAGCTCGGGGCTTTCTAACGTGGAGATGGGGGGAATTGAACCCCCGTCCATTGCAAAGATTGTGACTCTTCTACGGGTGTAGCTTCATAAGTCGTTCTACTCGGCCCCTGAATTTGTCTGAAGCAACTACGCAGACAGGCCCAGTCACAGTAAAAGTCCCGATTGATCCTGTGACGCGCTCAACCAGCAAGATTTCTAAATGACGTCTGGGTCTAGGACGAAATCAAACCTAGTCAGACGGACTTCGGGGCTAGCTTATGCGGCTAGGGCGAAGTCGGCGCGCTTTGTATTGGCACCTATTGTTTTACACAGATCGTTTACGAGATAACTGTGCATCCTCGACCCGCTTCATTCACGCAAACACTGCAGTGTCGAAACCGATCATCCCCATGTTTAGTTTTTGTAGTAACGTCTTGGACCTGCCAAGGCCACAATACTAACAGCACCCGCTGACAATGCGCTGAGTTAGAACGGGTGCAGTACTTTTGGGGAGTCGATGACGACTAGAACCGGACCAGAGGTTATGAATGACTTAGTGAGCGTGTGCGCCGCGGCTGTATTCGTAAACAAAGCCAACCAGCGCAACGATTGCAAATGGGAAGGCGATGAAGAACAGCCACCAACCAACAGCCAAGGATGCGAAGGCCATAGCCGAAGAAATACCCAGCATTAGTGGCCACCAGCTCCACGGTGAGTAGAAACCAACCTCGCCGGTCTCGTCTTCAATGTTGCCCAATAGGTTGTCCTCGGGCAAGGTTCCCGAGCGTCTCATGCCGGACCATAGGTAGTAGGCGATGAACACGGAAAGAATTACCAAAAGTGCAATTGCAGCGGTACCAATTGGCTCCACCTGGCCAAATTCCAAGTAGCTCCAAATTCCATACGCAATGTCAGCAACCGTAAAGTATGCGCCCATCACTAGCAGAATGACGACGTTGGAACGCATTAGATGCGGCCCTCCTTGGCATAGGATTCCTTGGCCTCAGCAGAGGCATACTCAGGGTGGTTCAAATCGAACGCTGGAGACTCCGAACGAATCCTAGGGATTGAGTGGAAGTTGTGACGCGGGAATGGTGAATCAGTTGCCCACTCCAAAGACCTTCCGTAACCCCAAGGGTCCTTCAGCTCAGTCTTAACGCCCTTGCGAGCGGTAATCCAAACGTTCCAAAGGAATGGAATCATCGACAGCGCGAGAATCGCAGCACCAAGGGTTGAAATCATATTCATCTCGGTGAAGCCATCTTCTGGCAGGTAGGTGGCGTAGCGACGAGGCATGCCGATTACACCCAACCAGTGCTGAATCAAGAACGTGACGTGGAAGCCGATAAAGAGCAACCAGAAGTGAATCTTTCCTAGGCGCTCGTTCAGCATCTTGCCGGTGAATTTTGGCCACCAGAAGTAGAAGCCAGCAAACATCGCAAACACCACTGTTCCAAAGACCACATAGTGGAAGTGTGCCACCACGAAGTAGCTGTCAGAGAGGTGGAAGTCCAAAACAGGAGATGCCAAGATCACGCCGGTTAGACCACCGAACACGAAGCTCACTAGGAAGCCCAAGCTGAACAGCATTGGGGTCTCGAAGGTAATAGATCCCTTCCACATCGTTCCAATCCAGTTAAAGATTTTCACGCCGGTGGGGACCGCAATCAGCATCGTCGTGAATGCGAAGAATGGCAGTAGCACCTGGCCGGTTACGTACATGTGGTGAGCCCACACCGTCATCGAAAGAGCCGCAATCGAGATCGTTGCGTAGACCAAGGTTCTGTAACCAAAGATTGGTTTTCGGCTAAACACCGGGAAAATCTCGGAAACAATTCCAAAGAACGGCAAGGCCAAGATGTAAACCTCTGGGTGACCAAAGAACCAGAACAGGTGCTGCCACAGCATGGCCCCACCGTTCTCCGGGTCAAAGATGTGCGCACCGAACTTACGGTCGGCACCGAGAGCGAATAGCGCTGCAGCTAGCGGTGGGAAACACATGATTACCAGAATCGAAGTCACCAAAGTGTTCCAGGTGAAGATCGGCATGCGCCACATTGTCATGCCAGGAGCACGCATGGTGATGATTGTGGTGATGAAGTTCACACCACCCAGAATGGTTCCGAAACCAGAAAGAGCTAGGCCGAAGACCCAAAGATCTCCACCGATTCCCGGGGAGAAAGTGGTGTTTGAAAGCGGTGCGTAGGCAAACCAGCCAAACGAAGCCGCACCCTGCGGGGTGAAGAAGCCGGAAACGGCGATCAAGCTACCGAAGTTGTAGAACCAGTAGGCGATCGCGTTTAGTCGAGGGAAGGCAACATCCGGTGCACCAATCTGGACCGGCATCAAAACGTTTGCAAAACCGGCAAAAAGTGGGGTTGCGAACATCAAAAGCATGATGGTGCCGTGCATGGTGAACAGCTGGTTGTACTGCTCTTTGGAAGCGACGATGTCAAGGCCAGGCAAGGTGAGCTGGGCGCGAATGATCAGCGCCATGACGCCACCGATCATGAAGTAAAGGAAAGAGGTGATCAGGTACAGGTAACCGATTTTCTTGTGGTCGGTGGTGGTTAGCCAGTCGACCAAGATCTGACCCTTAGAGCGCTTAGGAGTAAAAGAAACTGGATTCGTCAGCGTTGGAGTGAGTGTGGTAGCCATTTGCCCTATCCCCTTACCTCTGGGTTATTGCCAGGTAGGTTTTGGTTCCTGTCGTAATCATTTGAGAGCTGACCAACGTTACCCTTGGCCGCTAGTTCAGCAATGTAAGCGGCATACTCTTGTTCAGAGACGACCTTTACTTGGAACAACATCATTGAGTGGTATTCGCCACAAAGCTCCGCACATTTGCCCGCGTAGGTGCCCTCCTTGGTAGGAGTGAAATACATGTGGTTGGTAAGTCCGGGGAACATGTCTTTCTTATACAAGAAGTCAATTACCCAGAAGGAGTGGATCACGTCGCGCGAACTCAGGTCGATCTTTACGGTCTTGTTGACCGGGAGGTAAAGAGTTGGAAGCGTCTCAGAGATGTTCTCTTCTTCGCCGGTGAACTGAGCCTGGATGCCCGAGAAGTAGACCTGCTCGTTTACGTAGTTGAAGTCCCAGCTCCACTGCTTAGCGATGACCGAAATGGAAATATCCGGGTTCTCATTCTTGGCCTCAATGGCCTGCATGTCTCGAGCGGTAAAAGCGAAGAAGCCCAAAACCAAAATCAGTGGCACAACGGTAAACAGGGTCTCGATTGGCATGTTGTATCGAAGTTGCGCTGGCATCCCGGTCTCGCCCTTGCGTCTGCGGTAGACAACCAATGCCCATGCCATCAATGCCCAAGATACGAATCCAACCAGCAGTAGCACGATCCAAGACGTGGTCCAAAGTCCAATGATTCGATCGGTGTGATTCGTAACGCCAGATGCGTCCGGCAGGAAACCACGCTCAAGTTGAGGGCTGC
>CANESN010000066.1 GCA_947441105.1 Micrococcales bacterium | reverse complement strand
GATTTCTTCCATCGGGTCAAAGAACCTTCTGGAATACAAGATTGCAGCGGTCAGCACACCGATACCCAAAGAGCCCTCGAGCACTCGGAATCCACCGAAGAGCAAGATTGCGGCCACGGTGACATTGCCGATGAGGATCAGACCCGGGTCGTAGATACCAAAGAGCTGGATCAGCCTGGCGTTGTGTCCGCGATAGTCCTCAACCAGCCCACCGAAGTGGTTCTCGTTTGCCTTCTCCTTGCGGAAAGCCTTCACCGCGCGAATACCGGTCATGGTCTCAACGAAGTACTGGATCAATCGGGAAGAGGCCACTCGCTGCTGGCGATAGCCCTTATTGGTTCCAAGTTGGAACCAGCGGGTCAGCACCGCAAGCGGAATCAGTGCAACCAGCAAGATTAGGAAGCTCTCTGGATCGAGCAAGAACAGCGCACCTGCGGTGAAGAGCATGAACATTCCACCAACCACAAGTTCGCTCAGGCCACCCGATAGCAATTCGCCAATCGATTCAAGGTCTGAAGTTTGGCGGGCGATAACTCGGCCTGCGGTGTAGCGCTCGTGGAATTCGACCGAAAGTTTCTGGGTGTGAACAAATACTCGGTTTCGCAGGTCAAACAGCATCGCCTGAGAAGCGCGAGCGGTAACCATTAGGAAGAAGTAGGTCAGTGTCGCTGTCAAGGCAGCTGCCGAGAGATAAACGAACACGGTCAGCGAGATTGGCGTGTAGTCCCCGACCAAGGCCTTAGGCAGCGCGCTGTCGATACCAAATGCAATCAGCGCCGGGCCAGAAACTCTCAGGGCGGTAGAAATAATTACTAGGAATACCGCTGCAATTACTCGGGCTCGAATAGGCAGAAGCAGCGAACCGAGTAGATCCCTAGAGCGTGCTCTTACAAATCGAGACTCTTCTTTCGTGAGGTCGGTTTTCTCCTCATCGTTGGTTCCGCGCATGCTCATAGGTTCACCTCCCTGGCCTTTTCTGCCGCATCCAGCGAGCTGATTACGTACCTGTAGTGATCGGAGGTTTTCAAAAGTTCCTGGTGGGTACCAAAGGCGACGACCTTGCCCTCGTGCATCAGCGCTACCTTGTCCGCCAGCATCACAGTCGATGGACGGTGAGCAACAATCAAAGCGGTCGTCGTGGTCAAAACATGGCGCAGTGCGTCTTCAACCATGGCTTCGGTGTCAACATCAAGTGCAGACAGCGGGTCATCCAAAACCAGGATTCTTGGCTTAGCGGCAACAGCTCTAGCAAGCGCTAGACGTTGGCGCTGACCACCGGAGAGCGATAGTCCCTCTTCGCCGATCTTGGTGTCTAGGCCATCTGGCAGGTCGTAGACAAATTGTGCTTGAGCGATCTCAAGTGCTTGCTTGAGATCCTCTTCGCTCTGGGTTGGATTTCCAAGCAGAACATTGTCGCGAACCGAGGAGGAGAACAGGGTTGCATCCTCGAAAGCCATGGCAATCAGGGTTCGAAGCTCGCCACGGGTCATGTCTCTAATGTCAACGCCATCGATCTCGACAGCACCACCGGTGACTTCATAGAGTCTGGTGCTCAGCGCAGTTAGTGTGGTCTTGCCGCAACCGGTTAGACCAATAAGCGCAACCGATTGGCCAGGCTCTAGCCTGAGGTTGAAGTTAGAGATTAGATCTGGTTGATCCGCTGCAGTATCTGGATAGCGGAAGCTGACGTCCTTGAATTCCAGTAGGCCCCGAGGCTCGGCGACTGTTTTAGGCTTTTCAGGATCAGAAATCAGATCCGGTTCGTCAATGACCTCAAAGAATCTGGTAACCGCAGACTTTGCCTCCAGGGTAAAGCCCAAAAGGAATCCCAAGGACTCGGTTGGCCAGCGCAGCACCATCGCTGTTGCAACAAAGGCGACCAATGTTCCAACTGTGATCTGACCATCGGCAACCAAAAGCACACCGGCAAATAGCGAAAGTCCAAGTGCAAATTCCGGAAGCAAGATCAAATACAGCCAAATATTTGCAACCGCCTTGGCCTTTCTGATTTCAGTTCCCAATAGAGCCTTGGCATCGGTTGCAAACTGGTCTGCCGCAAATCCTCCGCGACCAAACGCCTTCAGAACCCTCACGCCGTGCACAGCCTGCTCGACTCGGGTCGCTAGGTCTCCGGACTGATCCTGAGAGAGACGAGCCACTTCGCCAAAGGATTTCTCGAAGCGGAAACCAATCACCACGATCGGCAGGGATGCGATAAAGAAGATCAACCCCAACCAGAAGTTGAAGCTGAAGAGAATTACCAGTCCAACGATCAAAGTGAGCAGGTTGGCAACCAAAAGCACCAGACCAAAGCTCAACCAACGCCTGATCATGCTCAGGTCGCCAACTGCCCTGGAGAGTAACTGACCAGATGGCCAGCGATCGTGGAAGGCAACCGGTAGGTCTTGAAGTTTTGCGTACAGGGCATTTCGCATATCGGCTTCAACGAATGTGCCCGGGGTCAACACCAACCAGCGACGAAGCAGCACAAATAGCGCCTCGGCAACTCCCAGCGCCAAAATCAAAACAACCGCTGGAATTAGGGCATCGATGCCGCCGGCGACCAAGGAGTTGACGAGATTTTGCAAAAACTGCGGGATAGAGAGTGCAAACATGTGAGCGCCAATTGCGGCCACCATGCCCAAGATAATTCTGGGTAGGGCCTTTTTAGCAAATGGCACCAATCGCCACAGCGCTTTGAACGTACTTAGTTCGGGTTGCATTTATCTCTTCCACTGCCTTTAGGGCAGCCATTCAGAATAGCACCAACCAAAAACAGCAGGGCGTTAGTCCCCAAAAACGTGACCAGATCCGCTACAAACCCGACCAAAAGAGGCCGGTCACCAATCCAAGGTTGTAGCTAACTAGTGGTAAAAGTGGCGTTCCGCGGTGAAGTACATGGTGACACCGGCAGCCTTGGCTGCCTCAATTACCTCTTCATCGCGGACGCTGCCACCGGGCTGAACCACGGCCTTAACACCGGCATCAAGTAACACCTGCAGTCCATCTGCGAACGGGAAGAACGCATCCGATGCGGCAACCGAACCGACAACCCGGTCTCCGGCTCTCGATACTGCCAAGCGGCAGGAATCCACTCGGTTGACCTGGCCCATGCCAATGCCAACTGCGGCCAGTGACTTTGCAAGCAATATTGCATTTGACTTCACCGCTCGAGATGCTCGCCAGGCAAATTCCAAATCAGCCATGAGTGCTTTATCGGCAGGCTCACCGGTAACCAACTGCCACCTCGAGGTGTCAAGATTCTCAAAGCCATCAGATTCCTGAATCAATGCGCCTCCGGATACCTGTCTGATCTCTCGGGCAGGTCTTAGATAGCCGGCCTCAAGTTCCAAGATTCGCAAATTCTTTTTCTTACTCAAAACATCAAGCGCAGCCGGTTCATAACCCGGTGCTGCAATCACCTCGGTGAAAATCTCCGCAACCTGAAGCGCCATCTTTTCGGTGACAACTCGGTTAGCGGCGATCACACCACCGAATGCAGAAACCGGGTCAGTTTCATGGGCTCTTGCGTGCGCGGAGGCGATGGCATCCGCACTACCTGCTTGCCCTACTGCAATACCGCAGGGGTTTGCGTGCTTGATGATTGCAACCGCAGGCGCTGTGAAGTCGTAGGCTGCGCGAAGCGCTGCATCGACATCAACGTAGTTGTTGTAAGACATCTCTTTGCCGCCGAGCAGCTTCGCCTGTGCCACGCCCGACCGCCCTGCATTCGCAGAATACAAAGCTGCCTTCTGGTGCGAGTTCTCGCCGTAGCGAAGCACGTTCTTTAGATCAAACCCGTAGTTGACCTGGTGGGCGAAATCTGAATTGTCATCACCCTTGATTTCGCCAAGCATCCAATTTGCCACCGCGCTGTCGTATTGCGCGGTGTGACTAAAGGCTGCTTGGGCTAGCTCCCTGCGAAGAGCAAGAGAAGTTCCACCATTTGCATTGGCCTCTAAAACTTTTGAGTAATTATCTGGGTTCACGACAATTGCGACATTGGCGTGGTTCTTAGCGGCGGCTCGCACCATCGCCGGACCACCGATGTCAATCTGCTCAACGGCAGCGTCCCCGGTTGCTCCGGCTGCAACGGTTTGGACAAACGGGTAGAGGTTTACAACCACCAACTCAAAAGCTTCGATGTCTAGCTTGGCAAGCTCCTGAGCGTGCTCGTCCAGTCTGAGATCCGCCAAAATCCCACCGTGGATTTTTGGGTGCAGGGTCTTGACCCGACCATCTAGTGACTCAGGAAAACCGGTCACCTCAGAAACTTCTTTGACGGCAAGGCCGGCATCTGAAATCTGCTTGGCGGTGGAGCCGGTGGAGACCAACTGAACGCCTTGTGCGCTGAGTCCTTTGGCTAGCTCGATAAGGCCGGTCTTGTCAGACACCGAGATAAGTGCCCTGCGAATCTTTACCTGGTCGCGCTCTTTGTAGTTTCGACCAGCAGGATTGGTAGCCATCAGCTAGACCTTTCTGAGAGGTTGAGCTTGCCCTCGGCAATCTGGGATACAACTTCAACAATCAACGAGCGCTCGATGGTCTTGATCTGCTCATGCAGGTCAGACTCCGAAATTCCTGTCGGAATCGCAATCTCTCGCTGTGCGAGGATCGGCCCGGTGTCGACCCCTGCGTCAACGATGTGAACCGTTGCCCCAGTTGCGTCGGCCCCAGCGCTAAGGGCGTCACGGACCGCGTGAGCGCCTGGGAAGGCGGGCAACAGCGATGGGTGCAGGTTGATGATGTTTGGGCTCAGTGCGGCGACAAAGCCCGCAGGCAGCACTTTCATAAAGCCGGCTAGGACAACGAGGTCTGGCTTGTGGTACTCAAGGTTGCGAAGCAATACTTCAGCCCAATTTTCTCGAGAATCAAAAAGCCCGGGTTCAACCACAAAAGTTGGGACACCAAACTGTTCGGCGTGGGCAAGTCCGGCTGCTGGGTTATCGGCTCCGACCGCCAAAATCTTGGCCGGAAACAACGGGTTGTCACAGGCTTCCAAAAGAGCACGAAGGTTTGAGCCCGAACCCGAAATCAAGACCACAATCGAAAGCATCTGACTCCTACTTTCCGCGCTCTTGCTGATCGCTGTATGGCTTGATGACAACTAAACCAGCCACAAAACTTGGAATCAATACCTCTAGGAACAACACTCCGGCAAAAAGCAGAGGGTTGATGCCCACTTCGCTAAATCTGCCGGGTCCAAAACTTCCAGAAGCCAAAAGGGCAATTGCAAATGCAGTCAGTGCAGCAATAAGCGCCGCCATAAAAGCAAAAGCTGCAGCCGCCGAGAACCGAGTTGCATACTCCCAGCGCATCTGGTCGGTGTAGCGACGGGCCAAGAGCGTTCCAACAAAGGCCACCACGATTGGAATCAGTGCAAACAAAATTGCGCGATCAAAACCGGCGGTGGGGATGGCGACGAATACCGGCAGGGCTGGCACT
>CANESN010000065.1 GCA_947441105.1 Micrococcales bacterium | reverse complement strand
GGTGTCTGGCCCCTCCATCAAGATAGCTTCCTCGATGCGGTTCGCTGCCCAAAGGCCAAACTCCTCTTCGGTTTTGAACAAGTGCTTGGAGCGGTACCAGTTGGTGTTTGGAACGCGAACGGTTGATGGCACTAGCGGCTCAAACATTGCCTTCATGGCTGCAATACCGGTGATCGATAGAGCTCCGTGGCTGGTGCCGTGGTAGGCGGTCATGCGAGAGATGACCTTGGTCTTAGTTGGCTTGCCCTTGAGCTTGTAGTACTGCTTCGCAACCTTCCAGGCAGTTTCAACCGCCTCGCCACCGCCGGTGGTGAAAAAGATTCGGTTTAGATCTTTTGGCGCATAGCTAAGCAGGCGCTCTGCAAGCTCAATTGCGCGCGGGTGGGCATAAGCCCAAAGCGGCATGAAGTCCAGCTCCATCATTTGCTTGGCAGCCGCATCAGCAAGTTCCTGGTGACCGTGACCAGCATTTACTGCGAATAGACCACTTAGGCCATCAATTACTTTGTTGCCCTTGGAATCCCAGAGGTAGTGTCCTTCACCCCTGGTGATGATGGTCATGTCTTTGGTCTGATAGGGGGAGTGGCGAGTGAAGTGCATCCAAAGGTGGTCTTTTGCACTGCGTTGTAGTTCTGTGTCGCCGTAAGGCTCGCCGTTGCTCATTGCTTCGAACAGCTTGAGGTCTCGGCGCTCGCCGGATTCGGACTTCTTGGACTTCTTCTTGCCGAGTAGGGCTAGTAGACCTTTGGATTTCTTGGCTGCCATTGCTATCACTCTTAACTTCGTCGTTAGTTGGCTATACAGATGTTATCGGGTTCCCCAGCTGTAGAACTGCTTGTGGAGCTTGAGGTAGACAAATGTCTCGGAGGAAATCACTCCTGGTAAGGACCGGATTTTGTCGTTTAGCAACTGAATCAGGTCCTCGTCATCCTCACAAACCACCTCGACCAAAACATCGAAACTGCCCGCCGTGAGCACGACGTAGTCCACCGAGTCAAACTCCGTAAGCTGCTTTGCAACCTCGGATGCGTTTCCCATGCACTTGATTCCGATCATTGCCTGTCGGCTAAAGCCAAGCTTCATCGGGTCAGTGACCGCAACCACCTGCATCACTCCAGACTCGGTTAGTTTTTGAACCCGCTGACGCACGGCTGCTTCTGAGAGACCAACCACCTTGCCGATCTCGGAGTAGGACTTTCGGCCGTCAATTTGCAATTGCTCAATAATCTTTTTGGACACATCATCCAGTTGAGAGCGGCTCGCTCTTTCCATTCTTGCCATTGCAGAAGTATTGCCCACCGTGCTGCCTGAGACGATGGAATTCGCAACTAATTTGTCAAATAGTTACGAATTCAGTCGAGTTTCAAAACTAGGCTGTCGAAATGGCCCCTGCGGGTTTAGAGTCGAAGCATTATTAGCTCAATGAGGAGTTTCGCGTGTCAGTGAAGCAATTGAAGAACTTTGTCGGTGGCAAGTACGTAGCTGCGTCTTCTGGTGAAGTAAGCGATGTCATCAACCCATCAACCGGGCAGGTCTATGCCCACGCTCCGGTATCAAGCGAGCAGGATGTAGCCGCTGCCTATCAGGTTGCCCAGGCTGCTTTTGAAGAGTGGGGTCAAACCACCCCGTCTGAGCGTCAGCTAGCGCTGTTTAGGATCGCCGATGCGCTAGAGGCTCGCGCCAAAGAGGCAGCAGAGGTTGAGTCCGAGAACACCGGTAAGCCACTTTCCACCCTGGTGGATTACGAGATCATGCCCTCGGTGGACCAGATTCGCTTTTTTGCAGGAGCTGCCAGAAACCTAGAGGGTCGCTCCGCTGGTGAGTACCTGCGCGATCACACCTCAATGATCCGCCGCGAGCCAATTGGTGTAATCGGTCAGGTGACTCCTTGGAACTACCCATTGAATATGGCCACCTGGAAGTTTGCCCCTGCAATTGCAGCGGGAAACACCATCGTGCTAAAGCCATCCGACACCACCCCGGCATCCACCTTGCTGCTGGCAGAAATTGCTGCCGAGTTTTTGCCTGCCGGTGTCTTCAACGTGGTTACCGGAAACCGCGACACTGGTAGATCAATGATCGAAAACCGCATCCCACAGATGGTCTCGATCACCGGTAGCGTTCGTGCCGGTATGGAGGTTGCCAAGAGTGCAGCCTCAGACCTAAAGCGCGTTCACCTAGAACTTGGTGGCAAGGCTCCGGTAATCGTTTTTGCAGACGCTGATTTTGCTAAGACTGCGGCTGGAATTGTTGCGGCTGGATTCTTCAACGCCGGTCAAGACTGCACCGCTGCCACCAGGTTGCTGGTGCAGGAATCTGCCTACGACGAGTTCATGCCTCACCTATTGGCAGAGGTGAAGGCCAGCGCGAAGGTTGGAAAGCCATCCGAGGAAGACATTTTGTTTGGACCGGTCAACAACGCCGGCCAGCTTGCTCGAGTTCAGGGCTTTATCGATCGTCTTCCAGATCACGCCAGAATCGAGGCCGGTGGTAACCAGATCGGTTCGGAAGGCTACTTCTTTGAGCCAACTGTTCTTTCTGGCTTCAAGCAGACCGATGAGCACATTCAAGATGAAATCTTTGGACCGGTCATCACCGTTCAGAAGTTCTCGGACGACGCTCAGGCGCTGAAGTGGGCAAACGACGTTCAGTACGGCCTAGCTGCTTCGGTCTGGACCACCAACCACTCTCGTGCAATGCGCTTTGCAAAGCACTTGGACTTCGGTGCGGTTTGGATCAACACCCACATTCCATTGATTGCAGAAATGCCGCACGGTGGCTTCAAGCACTCTGGCTACGGCAAGGATTTGTCCCAGTACGGCTTTGAGGATTACACCCGAATCAAGCACGTCATGAGCTACATCGGAGACTGAGGATAGAAATTCGTTTTCTTGGTCCTAAAAGTTAAAGTTTTGTGACAAACTTGGGCTTGCTTCGGTTTCCCGGTAGCGATGTTCATGTTGGTTATTACTCACCACTGGATTGAAATCCGTGGACTAAGGAGATTGCAATGAAGGAAGGTCTACCTCAGGACCCAATGATGCGTCAGCTCGTGCAAATGGCACGTGGCAAGATGCTTTCTCGTCGCGCTACCCTTTTGGGTCTCGGTGGCACCGCAGCCGTGTTGTCTTTGGCCTCTTGTGCCGCTGACGCCAAGAGTGATTTGACTCCGGCAACGGATCTTTCTGACAGCGAAAAAGTTTTGGTTTGGCACAACTGGCCGCTATACATGGACGGCGAGGATGACGCTTCTTACCCGACCCTGAACCGCTTCATGGGCGAGACCGGCATCACTGTCGAGTACATGATGGAAATCGACGACAACGACACCTGGTACGCCAAGGTGAAGGACCAGCTTGCCTTGGGCACTGACCCAGGCTTCGACGTGGCTTGCCCGACCAACTGGTTGGTAAACCGCATGATCGGTCTTGGTTACCTTCAGACCCTAGACAACGCCAACATGCCAAACAAGGTCGCAAACCTAGCTCCTGCTTACCTAGGCGATGCCAATGACCCAGAGCGTTCGATCTCTGTTCCTTACCAGGGCATCATCGGTGGCATTGTTTACAACAAGAAGATGTACAAGGAAGCAACCGGCAAGGACGCCCCAACCTCACTAGCTGATGTTTGGGCTCCTGAGCTAAAGGGCCGTGTTGGCCTCATCTCCGAGATGCGTGACTCTGTAGGCCTAACCCTATTGAGCCAGGGCATCGACATCACCAGCGAAGATTCCCTAACCGAAGATGCGTTCAACGCAGCGGTTGAGTTCATTGCCGCTCAGGTTTCCTCCGGCCAGATCTTCAACATCAAGGGCAACTCCTACGGTGAAGACCTAACCAACGGCAACATCATCGTTGCATTGGCCTGGTCTGGAGACACCACAATCCTCAACGCCGAGGTCGGCGAAGAGCGCTTTGGTTTCGTTGTTCCAGACACCGGTTCAACCATCTCCTCTGACTCCTTCGTTGTTCCTATGGGTTCTGCCCACAAGAAGAACGCAGAAGCGCTAATCAACTACTACTACGACCCAGTGAACGCAGCTGAGTTGGCTGCTTACGTGAACTACGTAACCCCAGTGGTTGGCGCTAAGGAAGAGATGCTCAAGACCGACCCTGCGTTGGCCGAGAACCCATTGATCTTCCCATCTGAGGAATTCCTGTCAAACGTCTTCGCGTTCCGCGCTCTAACCGGACAGGAAGAGCAGCGCTTCGCCACTGCGTGGCAAAACGTCTTGCTAGGCGCCTAGGTGGCAACAGAGTTCGTAGCTAGGGGTCAAGACCTAGAGCTAGTTGGCATTCATAAGGAGTTCCCTGGCTTCACCGCCATTGAGAACCTTGACCTAAAGATTCCAGCCGGCGAGTTCTTTGCACTGCTTGGACCTTCGGGTTGCGGCAAGACCACCACTTTGAGAATTGTGGCGGGATTGGAAGAGGCCACTCGCGGCAAGGTGCTAATTGGCGGTAAGGATGTCACAGCATCCAAGCCTCACGAGCGTCCAGTGAACACTGTGTTCCAGAGCTATGCGCTGTTCCCTCACATGTCCGTTTTGGAAAACGTGGCGTTTGGACTTCGTCAGCGTAAGGTTGCCGATCCGCTTGCCAAGGCGACCGAGGCTCTGCAACTGGTTGAGCTAGAACACTTGGCACTGCGCAAGCCCCAGCAGCTCTCCGGCGGTCAGCAGCAGCGTGTGGCATTGGCTCGTGCCCTGGTAAACCGCCCGGCGCTATTGCTGTTGGATGAGCCGCTTGGTGCATTGGATCTCAAACTCCGCCGACAGATGCAGGTTGAACTAAAGGCCATCCAGATGGAAGTTGGTCTTACCTTCTTGCACGTCACCCACGACCAGGAGGAGGCCATGGACATGGCCGACACCGTAGCGGTTATGAATAAGGGTGAGATTGAGCAGATGGGTGCCCCAGAAGCCCTCTACGACAGACCAAAGACCGCCTTTGTTGCTAGATTCCTAGGTCAGTCCAACATCTTTGTTGGAGATGTGGTTGAGGAAAACGACCACAGCATTTCCATTAGCTGCAATGGCCAAAGAATTGCTGCGCCGAAAAAGCGCTCCGAAAAGCACAGTGGCAAGGTTGCTTTGGGTGTGCGCCCAGAGAAAGCAACTTTCCACGCTGACAAGCCTGACCTAGATTCCAACCACAACCTGGTTGGCCCCGGTGAGATCATTGACATCCGCTTCACCGGAGTTTCCAACCAGTACCTAATCGACGTTCCAGGCTTTGGTGACATCACTGTCTTTGCGCAGAATGTCGGCAAGAGCCCGGTGGTCGAGCTGGGCGCTCATGTTTGGGTGAGCTGGAAGGTCGAGCACGCATTTGGCCTAAGCGATCTGCCGCTCAAGGCAGATAACGACGAGGCATAGAGCCCGTGGCATTCGTAGCGCTAGGGCAGGGTTCAGCGGGTAATTCCTCCGCACCGAAAAAGGCTTCCAGGGTAGCCTTCATCCT
>CANESN010000064.1 GCA_947441105.1 Micrococcales bacterium | reverse complement strand
AAGCGTTTACTGGCGGCACTAAATGAAGTTGAGAATCTCTTCGGACGCGTGCGATTAGAGCGCTGGGCGGCAAGGACGCTGGATATCGACATCATCACCTACGGCAGTGAACTAATCGAAACTAAGTCTTTGATAATCCCTCACCCGAGAGCCTTTGAACGGGCCTTTGTCTTGGTGCCCTGGGCAGAGCTTGACCCTGATGCAGTATTGCCGGGCCATGGCAAGGTCATTGACCTAGCGGCCAAATTGGCAAACCAGGTTTGGAAGCTCGAATGAAGTTAGACATCCGCTTTCTAATTGGTTGGTTTCTGTTTGGTGGAATTTCCGGAGCTGGTGCAGGTCAACTCGCAACTGGATTTGGGCTTGGGTTTCCAGCGACCGATGCGTTTTTGGCAACCAGCTTGATAGCCATTGGCATCGGAATTTACGGGGCAACTTTTCCAATCTTTCGGTATCGCAATCAGCTTGAGAAAGCTCAGCAGCAGTCGGTCAAGCGACCAGACCCGCTTTTGTCCTTCCGGCTTTTGGTGTTAGCGCGTGCCGTGATGATTACTGGTTTGGGATTCCTAGGCTGGCATATCGGTCAACTTATCTGGCTATGGCTGTTTTCGATTGCTCCAACGGGCTTGGTGCAGCCAACTTTGGTTGGCGTTGCGGCATCGTTGCTGATGTATCTTGGAGGCCTCGGGGCTGAATACAACTGCAGGCTTCCTAAAGATCCAGATGGAGAAACAGCGTGAAGATCGGTTTCGTAGGCAACGAGCCAGCTGGACCTGTTTTGGCAAAGGCTTGGGCTCAGGCTGGCCACGAATTAGTTGGCGCAGCTGTCGACTCTCCAGAGGCCATTGAGCGAGTCGAGACCCTGCTACCAGATTTGCCGATTGCCGGAATGGCAGCAGTTGCCGAGGATGCCGACCTGGTGCTACTCGCGGTTCCATATTCCGATGTCGAAATTGTTTGTGATGGTTTGACCGACCTTGGGCTTTTTGGTCCAAAGAAACTAGTCGCTCACCTCTCACCACTTCGCGGTTACGGAGTGCTGGCTTCGGCTGCTCAGTTAGGGGCGGTTCCGATTGCGCTGCATCCGGTGATGCACTTCACGGGCACCAGCATGGACCTCTTGGTTTTGAAAAACAGCACGATTGCGATCAGCGCTCCCGAGATGCTTTTGCCCATCGCTCAGGCATTGGCAATCGAACTCGGCGGTGAGCCGCTGGTGGTTCAAGAGCATCAGCGCGCTGCCTATGCCGAGGCATTTGAAGTGGCGAGTAGCTTCTCTTCATTGGTGGTTCAGCAGGCGATTGGAATCTTGGAGGAAGCCGGCGTGGAGGCTCCTGCCAAGCTGATTGGACCGGTTGTGAGAAGTGCCGTTGATAAAGCGCTCTATCAGCCAGTTGTCCCTTTAGATCCTGAGGACCTGCTCTAATGCAACTAATTCACTCGGTATCAGAACTTCGCCAATTGATCTCACAGAAGCGAAGCGCCGGCGCACGAATTGGTTTTGTGCCAACCATGGGAGCACTGCACCATGGGCACCTCTCGCTGGTTCAGCTTGCTCAACAGCGCTGTGATTTCGTGGTGGTTTCGGTCTTTGTGAATCCACTGCAGTTTGGTGCCAATGAGGATTTTGACATCTACCCCAGAACCTTGGGAATCGATGCCAATTTGCTTTCGGACCACGAAGTCGATGTGCTTTTTGCACCAGGTTCCTCAGAGGTTTATCCGGCAGCTTCCCCGGTAAAGCAGCTAACCGCAGGTGCTATCGGGGAGGGGTTTGAGGGAGAGTCTCGCCCTGGCCACTTTGATGGAATGTTGACCGTTGTGAATCGACTCTTTGACATTGTTGAGCCGGACTGTGTTTTCTTTGGACAAAAAGATGCTCAGCAGGTCGCGCTTGTGAAGCAGATGCTGAGTGAGCAGATTAGTTCTGGGCGCCGCGCTCCGATTGAGTTGGTGGTTGGCGAGACAATTCGCAATGAGTCCGGACTTGCACTTTCTTCCAGAAACAAGTTCCTTACCGCCCAAGACATGCCGGCCGCACTGTCGTTGAGTAAGGCTTTATTTGCCGGAGAAAAAGGCAGCACTCGACAACAAGTGCTGGAGCTAGCTAGAGCGGAGATTTCCCCTGAGGCTAAACTTGAGTATCTAGAGCTAGTCGATGCGGATAGCTTTGAACCAACCGAACCAGGACTTACCAGGGCAGCGCTGATTGTGGCGGCCAGGGTGGGCGAGGTTCGACTAATTGACAATGTGTATATCGATAGGAAATCGTGAGCGAGCAAGAGATTGAGGTCGACGACCTTCCAGAGCAGATTGCCGTTCGCATGCAAAAGCGTGAGCGACTAAACCAGATTTCAGCTGCTTACCCGGTCTCGCTTCCTATCACTCACACCATTGAGGCAGTCCGCGCTCACTATCCAAACCTTGAGGCGGATATCTCTACCGGCGATGAGGTTTCAGTTGCCGGTCGAATCATGTTTTTGCGCAACACCGGAAAGCTTTGCTTTGCCACCTTGCAGTCCGGAACCGGCGAGCGAATCCAGGCCATGATCTCCCTAGACAAGGTTGGCGAAGAAACCCTTGAGTCCTGGAAAGAACTGGTTGACCTTGGTGACCACGTCTTTGTTCGCGGCGAGGTAATCACCTCCAAGCGCGGTGAGCTCAGCATTTTGGCGGACGAGTGGTTGATGGCTGCCAAGACCATCAGGCCACTTCCTAATCTGCACAACGAACTGGGTGAAGAGTTCCGAGTCCGTCACCGCTACATCGATCTAATCGTTCGTGACCGCGCTCGCGAGGTAGTGAAGATTCGCGCTCAGGTTATGCAGTCGATTCGAAACACTTTTGCCAACCGAGCATTTATGGAGATCGAGACTCCAATGCTGCAGGTTGTCCACGGCGGTGCTTCGGCACGTCCGTTCAAGACCCACTCGAATGCTTTTGATACCGAGCTATTTCTTCGTATCGCGCCTGAGCTATTTCTAAAGCGTGCTGTCGTTGGAGGCCTAGAGCGAGTCTTCGAGGTAAACCGCAACTTTAGAAACGAGGGTGCTGACCGCACTCACTCGCCAGAGTTTGCGATGCTCGAGGCTTACGAGGCCTACGGTGACTACCACACCATGGCAGAGCTGACCCAAGAGCTAATCCAAAATGCCGCCATGGATGTTTTTGGCACCCACCAGGTAGCGCTCGATGATGGTACCGAAAATGACCTTGGCGGTTCCTGGCCAAAGATTTCGATGTTCCACTCACTCTCTGAGGCAGCTGGTGTTGAGATCACTCCGGCGACCGACATGGCTGAACTCAAGAAGCTTGCAAAGAGCGTCGAGATTGACATCGAGCACCCGCTGCACGGTAAGTATGTCGAGGAGCTTTGGGAGCACTTTGTAAAGCCTGGACTTGACCGTCCGACTTTCGTAACCGACTTCCCAGTTGACACCTCACCTTTGACCCGTGACCACCGCTCAATCTCAGGTGTAGTTGAGAAGTGGGATCTTTACATTCGCGGCTTCGAGCAGGCCACCGGTTACTCAGAGCTAGTGGACCCAGTGGTTCAGCGTGAGCGCTTTATGGCTCAGATGGAACTTGCCAAGTCCGGTGACCCGGAGGCAATGAAGCTGGATGAGGAATTCCTCAAGGCTTTGGAATTTGGTATGCCACCCTCGGGTGGAATGGGCATGGGTATTGACCGCCTGCTAATGAGCCTGACCGGTTTGGGTATTCGCGAAACCATCCTGTTCCCGCTGGTGAAGTAGAGATCATGAACCCGACCGACATGCTGTTAGATGCGCTGATTTCCCTGATTCCACCGGCTCTAGTTGGTGTGTTGTTTTGGATCATGCTGCGCTCAATTTTGAGAGCCGATAAGGGCGAGCGTGACACCTACGCCAAGATCGAGGCCGAGGAGCGTGCAAAGCGCGCTAACGCCTTGGGCGAACAGCCCTAGTAGTTACCCCAATCGCCACCTAGCATTTCCATTAGAGATTTTGGAGGTGCCAACTTGTTCGAGAAATTTACCGACAAGGCCCGACGCGTGGTCGTGCTTGCCCAAGAAGAGGCCAAGCTTCTAAACCACAACTACATCGGCACCGAGCACATTCTGCTCGGATTGATCCACGAGGGTGAAGGCGTAGCGGCCAAGGCGCTAGAAGCGCTCGGCATCAACCTAGAGCAGGTTCGCGAGCAGGTCCAAGAAATCATCGGTCAGGGTCAGCAGGCACCATCCGGTCACATTCCATTCACCCCGAGAGCCAAGAAGGTTCTAGAGCTATCGCTTCGCGAGGCACTGCAACTGGGTCACAGCTACATCGGCACCGAGCACCTGCTGCTTGGGCTAATTCGCGAGGGCGAAGGTGTGGCAGCTCAGGTGCTAACCAAGTTGGGTGCAGACACCAATAAGGTTCGCCAGCAGGTTATTCAGCTTCTCTCCGGCTACCAGGGCAAGGAGTCTGTCGCAGTTGGCGGCGAGACCAACCCGCAGCCAAAGGGCTCTCAGATTTTGGACCAGTACGGTCGTAACCTCACCCAGGCAGCTGCCGAGGGCAAGTTGGACCCGGTCGTTGGTCGCGAGCGTGAGATTGAGCGCGTAATGCAGATTCTTTCCCGCCGAACCAAGAACAACCCGATTCTGATTGGTGAGCCAGGTGTTGGTAAGACCGCGGTTGTTGAAGGTCTTGCTCAGGCGATTGTTTCTAACAACGTGCCAGAGACACTGCGCGGCAAGCAGGTTTACACCCTGGATATGGGAAGCCTGATTGCTGGTTCTCGCTACCGCGGTGACTTCGAGGAGCGCCTCAAGAAGGTAACCAAGGAGATCCGCACCCGCGGTGACATCATCACCTTCATCGATGAGATTCACACCCTGGTTGGTGCTGGAGCGGCCGAAGGTGCAATCGATGCAGCCTCTATCCTCAAGCCAATGTTGGCTCGCGGTGAACTGCAGACCATTGGTGCCACCACCTTGGATGAGTACCGCAAGCACTTTGAAAAAGATGCAGCTCTGGTTCGTCGCTTCCAGTCGGTCCAGGTTGCAGAACCTACCCCTGCGATGGCCATCAACATCCTCAAGGGACTGCGCGATCGCTACGAGGCTCACCACAAGGTTTCCATCACCGACGCAGCGATCGTTGCAGCCGTTGCCATGTCTGACCGCTATGTTTCAGACCGCTTCCTACCGGACAAGGCAATTGACCTAATCGATGAGGCGGGTGCAAGATTGCGCCTTAGCTTCCTATCTTCCCCACCGGAACTTCGCGACATGGAAGACAAGGTCACGGTTGTAAAGAAGGCCAAGGAGCAGGCAATTGCCGACCAGGACTTCGAACTTGCTGCCACCAAGCGCGATGAGGAGAAGAAGCTCACCGCCGAGAAGATGCGCATGGAGAAGGAATTCCGTGACGGCAATGTCCAAAAGCCTGGCATCGTTGACGAGGGCCTAATCGCAGAGGTACTTGCGCAGGCAACCGGCATTCCAGTGTTCCGACTTTCTGAAGAAGAAGGCGCGAAGTTGATTTT
>CANESN010000063.1 GCA_947441105.1 Micrococcales bacterium | reverse complement strand
GGAGTACGCACTAAAGAACGACGAGCGCTTCGGTATCTGGGGTGGCCTCAGCGAGCGCGAGCGTCGCCGTCTGCGCAAGCGCGCCTAAGTCATCGTGGCTTCGCTCTCGGTAGCGGCCATAGTCGTTTCCCACGCTCAAGCCGATTTACGCGCTAGAGCGCTTGAGGCAATAAGCCAACAAAACCATCCAATTCAACAGGTAGTTGTAGTTGAAACTGCCGGTGATCAAACTTCAAGCGATCTCGCGCTCAGCTACGGATTTTCAGTTATTGAGCCAGGGCCTCTGCGGCTAGGTGCAGCAATCCAAGCCGGCATAAATTCACTCTCAGATACCCCGGGCTGGATTTGGGTACTGCACGAAGATGCAATCCCGGAACCTGATGCTTTGAAATATCTTTCTCAGGCCGCAGAAATTTCTCCCTCGGTTGCGATTATCGGTCCGAAGCTTTTGGAACTTGATAACAGCATTCAAATACAGCAGCTGGGCCTGACCATCACCCCGACCGGCAGGCCATTTCTTTTGGTCCAGCGCGAGTATGACCAGGGTCAACACGACCGTGCCGGCGACACCATGGCAGTCTCAACCGCCGGCATGCTGGTCTCTCTAGGGGTTTGGCAGCAGCTTGGCGGTTTGGACGACACAACTCCGGTATTGGCTCAGGATTTGGAGTTTTGTGCCAAAGCCAGGGTCGCCGGTTACCGAGTTATCGTCGAGGCGAACGCCCGGGTTCACCACGCTGGACTATCGATGCAGGGCAAGCGTCCACGTAGCTGGCTATCGGGAAGCTTTAGCCAGGGCATCTCCCGTGCTCACCTGCACTTCGCAACTCTTTACTTGCCGACCTTCTTGGTTTTTGCGATTTACCTAACCCTGCCTCTAATGGTTCTACTTTCAATTCCTGGCAACCTATTGCAAAAGCGGCCTGCTCGATCGGTTGCCCAATTTTCCGGCTGGATTTGGGCCTGGTTCTCTGTCCCAACCAGGCTTGCAGCTCGCAAGCGCTTCAGATCGCTGGGCTCACTAAAGCCGCTCAAAGCACTTATTGCCACAAGGTCTCAGCGTTCGAAGCGTCGCAGAGGGAAGTACGAGGTCGAGCCGGAGGCAAGCCCAGAGAGCCTGCGCCCCGGCATGTTCCGAAGCAACTCCGCCTGGTTTGTCCTGTTGCCCCTGATTGCTTCGATTCAACTTTTCCCAACCGGTGCAATAACCGCAAATGGGATTCTGCCGCTTGGGGCAAACCTTGAAAAACTGCTGCCCTTTATCGCCAGTAATTCACTTCCCATGCTCGATTCGGTTTCACTACCAACTGATCCGTTTAACTGGTGGCTGCTTTTGGCCGCGCTACTATCGCCTGCCGAACCATCGCTTGGATTTGCGGCCCTGGTGTTTGCAGCCCTGAGCATGGCGTTCTTTGGAGCTTGGCAATTAGGGAAACTCTTTATCTCAAAGCCCTGGGTAATCACCCTGGTCGCGCTGGGATACTCGCTGAGCCCACAGCTACTGACTTTGAAGTCAAACCTTGCGGTGGTGGAGCTGCTCGCGGCAGCCGCAATCCCGTGGGCGCTGTTCTTCTTGATTCGAGCCCTTGGAGCATTCAATAGTGCTCGAGCTTGGCGCTGGGCTGGCTTGCTCGGTCTAGCTCTTGCGCTGATAGCAGCCGCCTCGCCAATCGCTTTTGCCCTGCTAGGTGTAACTGTTTTGATTGCCGCGGTTTCTCAGCCAAAGCGAGGACTTATCTTGCTGTGGTCGCATTTACCTGCGCTGGCAGTTTTGTATCCGCTCGGGCGATTCGCTTTGGAAGCTCAAAACTGGTCGGTCCTGACTCAGTCGAGTGCAATTGCCCTCAGTCCAACCGAACCTTTTGGTTTAGTGAACCTTGTAGTTCTTGGCGCACTGGTGTTGCTGAGTTTGCCGACTTGGTTTGTATCTGATACCAAGATCAACTTCGGATTCTTCGGATTCGCAATCGCGGCTTTGTGCTTGAGTGTTATTCAACCCATGGCTTCCAGCGCTCCGTTGACACTCTCTGCCGTATTGGCATTGCTGATCTTGGCTGGTCTAGCAATTGAGAGGGTTCGCAAGCGAACCATTTCTAGCCTGATTGGCATTACCGTGACCGCGGGAGTTTTGTATTCAGGATTCACCTTTGGATTTGTGAACCAGGTGAACCCGGAGTTCAAGTCCTCGAGGGTGATGCCCGCCCTAGTTGTTGCAGCTAGCGAACAGGATCCGAACCTGAGAACCCTGGTGTTAGAGGTTGGCGAACCGCTTACCGCCACCTATGTTTGGGGCAGTGGCCAGAAACTCGAAATGTCGAGTGCTCTTTTGGAGAGCTACCCAGCCAAATCTGATATTCAAACTGCGCTTGCTGAGATAGCAGCGAACCTGGTGGCCGGCAACCAAGACAAACTCGTTCCACTCCTTAGCGAAACCCGAGTGGATTTTGTATTGCTTGCAACACCCAATCCAGAGGTCGAGGTTGGTATTTCGAGTTTGGACATCCTGCAGCCTGCGGGAGCAACCGACTATGGCGTGCTGTGGCGAGTTGAGAGTGAGAACCAAAGCGCTCCAACAATTGCTAAGAATGACCCCATCAGACCTTGGCAGTTTGGTGTAGTTGCCGCCTTTGCACTGCTTGCGCTGCCAACCAGAGCCTCCATTCTTGGCCGCCGTCGAAAGACGGGAGGTGCCAAGTGAAACTTCCAGGTCGAATTCTTGGTGTAGTTCTGACTCTTGCGGGTCTGGCCGGTGCCTGGTTCTTGCAGGGCGTCTCGTTTGAGGTTGCGCAAAGCCCGAAACCGGAATCCATATCTGTCAGCACAACCGCCAAACCTATTCAGCTTTACTGCCAAGGCCCCCTTGCAGAGCTGGGTGGCAAGGACGGCACAGACCTTGGTTCAATGGCCTTAGTCGGAAAGGCCGATGTTCGTTACCGTTTGGGTGCGGGAAGCCTTGTGAGCGAGCCTGAGAGCCGAGTGACCGAAGGTGTTGCCATTGCCATGGCAAGTCGTGAGCAGACCACTGCAACCCTGGCGGCCGTTCAGAGCCAGTTGATTCAAAGACCTCGTATGGCAGGACTTGCTGCTACAAACTGCGGTCAGCCTCAGGCCGAGGGTTGGTTGCTAAACGGCATGGCGGGCAGTGGTTTCGAAAGCATTTTGCATGTGGCAAACCCAAACCCTGTCGAAGTTCAAATTGAGCTGGTTTTCCACCTTGCTACATCGAGCAATTCCCAACTGGTTACTCTCGCTCCGTTTGAATCGCAGCAGCTTTCACTTGCAAGTTTTGTTGAGGCAGAACCGAGCTTTGCGATTCACTTCCAGAGCTCTGGACAAAAGGTGTCGGTGGCTTTGCAAAACCGATCAAGCGCTGGACTCAGTGCAACCGGAGTTGAGCTCAAAGGACCTACCGCCAAGGCGAGTACGTCGCTCGCAATTCCTGGATTTGAGATTCTGGCGGATGGTTTGGCAAAACCATCCTTGCGAATCTTCAATCCGGGTCCAGCTGCGGCAAGCGCCCTGGTCACATTCCTAGGCTCTGGAACCAATAGTGATGTTGTGGAAATCGAGGTTCCGGCGACCGGTTTCGCAGAAGCTTCACCCGAACTCCAGGTTGGCGACTATTTGGTTCTCGTTGAGTCGGATGCCGAATTGATGGCGGAGCTTTACAACCCATTCGTTGGAAAGAACTTTGATTTTGGCTGGCTCACGCCAGCTGAAGCTTTCACGGGGGAGCTGACGGTGGTTGTGGCTAGCTTCGCGGCCAAAATTGCAATCGCAAACCCATCGACTGCGGAGCTAACCGTGGTGCTGACTCTTGATGCTGGATCGCAAGCCATTAGGGTGCCGGCTCGCTCACAGCTGCAGGTCCCAGTCACCGGTAAAAGTTTGTCGCTTGAGTCTCAGGGGGAGTATTTCGTCAACTTGATCTTGACCGACCCCAAGGGCTACGCAGTTATCACGCCGCGAGAAAACCAGAACCTAGGATCAAACATCCAGGTGCTAGTTCGCTAGTGCGGGTGCATTAGCTCCCAGGGGTCCTTGTCAATCAGCGATGCTGCCGCCGAAATGACAGCGTGCTCAATGTGCATTCTGGGATCGGGCAAACGCTGTCTTCCAAATCGCTCAATCGGGATTCGATACAGCGTGATGGTTTGCGAAGGTTTATGGGCACTCCAGCGCTTCACAGGCTCGTTATCCACGATCGCCGGGACATCCTGGATCCGCCAGGAAAGCTCCTTGAGCTCTTCCGGGTAGGTTTCCTGAAGGTATTCGCAGGTCTCTTGAACCACCGATTCAAAGAACCCTAGGCGCGCAACTCCGAAGTGAAATAACTTCGAAGGCAAGGGTCTGCGCAGGCCACGACCGTGTCGGTCTCGGTGACTTCCAGCCCTGATTCCCATTGGCTCATTGTATTCTTGGCAGGCTAAGCCAAAGAGAGTTCGAGCAGTGATTAACTTCAAAGATTTCGTAAAAACCTACGACGTTCGCGGGCTGGTTGGTTCCCAACTGACCTTGGACGTGATTGCAGCCTTCGGCGCAGCCTTTGTTGACGAGCTGGAGCTTGAGGGCAAGCAGCTAGTTATCGGTCACGATATGCGTGACAGCTCTCCAGAATTTGCAGCGGCGTTCGCCGCTGGTGCCCAAAAGCGCGGCGGTAATTCCTTGATGCTCGGGCTTTGCTCAACCGATATGACCTATTTCGCGTCTGGAAAACTAGACCTTCCTTCGGTGATGTTCACCGCCAGTCACAATCCAGCCAGCTACAACGGCATGAAGTTCTCCCGCGCAGGGGCGAAGGGTATTGGACTTGATTCCGGCCTCGATGCTATTCGCGATAGGGCACAAAGTTACTTCGACTCCAGCATTTCTGAGGTGGTTGCACTGGGTGTGATCGAGGAGATCAACCTCACCGTTGAATATGTTGAATACCTGCGCAAGTTGGTCGATTTGTCAAAGACCCGCAGGCTCAAGATTGTGGTTGATGCGGCCAATGGCATGGGTGGATTCACGGTGCCGCTGGTGCTCGGGGATGCCGCTGGACTTCCCGCCTTGAACCTTGAGATCATTCCGCTCTACTTCGAACTAGATGGCACCTTCCCAAACCACGAGGCTAACCCGCTGCAGGTGGAGAACCTCAGGGATCTCCAGAAGGCAGTTGTCGAGCACAGCGCTGATCTTGGTTTGGCTTTCGATGGCGATGCGGATCGCTGTTTTGCGGTCGATGAAACCGGTGGTTTGGTTAGCCCCTCGGCGTTGGCCGCAATCGTTTCGGTTCGCGAGATTGAGCGAGTAAAGCAGCTTGGTGAGACAGACATCACCATCTTGCACAACCTGCTGACTTCCAGAGTTGTCGAAGAGCGCATTGCCCAGGCCGGAGCGAATCCGGTTCGCACCAAGGTCGGACACTCGCTGATCAAGGAGCAAATGGCTCAAACCGGAGCGGTTTTTGGCGGCGAGCACTCAGCTCACTATTACTTCCGTGATTTCTGGGGAGCGGATAACGGGATGCTGGCGGCCCTTCACCTAATC
>CANESN010000062.1 GCA_947441105.1 Micrococcales bacterium | reverse complement strand
CCCTGCACCATTGGACCTAGGGCCTGCTGGTGGTTTTTACCCGACTGCGGGTGGGTTTCGATGAAGCGGTTTATTTCTGCCTTGAAGAGGTTGTCTATGCGCGCTCTGTCGCCGTAGGCATGCACGATGAATCACCTTCGATTCTGATTGAATGTTGCATTCTGAGCCCGAGAGGCTCTAAATCAACCCTAGGGGGTGATTTACAACTTTGCCAAACCGGCAGCTAGCACGTCCATGGCATCGTGAAGCAGCTCATCGGTGATAACCAGCGGAGGCAAGAAGCGAATCACGTTGTTGTAGGTACCGGCATTGAGAATCAGCACACCGTTTTGGTGGCAGTGCTTCACAAGTGCCTCTACAGCAGCCGCATTTGGAGTCTTGGTGCCAGGCTCAACCAATTCGATTGCGATCATCGCACCCTTACCGCGAAGGTCACCGATAACCGGGTACTGGGCCTTTAGTTCACCTAGTCGGGAAAGAAGAACTTCACCAATTTCCAGTGCACGCTCTAGCCAGCCGCCCTCTTCGAGCTGCTCCAAAACTGCGACACCGGCTGCGGTAGCGGTAGGGGAGCCACCGAAGGTTCCACCAAGTCCACCAGCGTGAGAAGCATCCATAATCTCGGCGCGACCGACCACACCAGATAGCGGCATACCTCCGGCAATACCCTTGGCAACGGTGATCAGGTCAGGCTCAAAGCCCTCTTCCCACTCAGATGCAAACCACTTACCGGTTCTTGCGATACCGGACTGGACCTCATCGGCGACCATCACGATGCCATTCGCTCGGCACCAGGTTGAAAGCGTTCTTAGGAATCCAGGGGCTGGAACGATAAAGCCACCCTCACCCTGAATTGGCTCGATGAATACTGCAGCTAGCTGAGTGGCACCAACGCGCTTCTCCAGGTAGGTGATTGCTCTGGTTGCAGCTTCCTCACCGGTCATGCCTTCGGCATCACGGAACGGGTAGCTCATTGGAGCGTGGTGCACGCTGCCGGCAAGCGGGCCAAAGCCGGTGCCGTAGGGGTGCATCTTGAAGTTCATGCTCATCGTCAAGTTGGTTCGACCGTGGTAAGCGTGATCAAATACCGCAACCTCGGTGCGACCAGTTGCCTTGCGGGCAATCTTTACCGCGTTCTCAACGGCTTCAGCACCGGAGGTAAAGAAGGCAGCCTTCTTAGCAAAGTTTCCTGGAGCGTGCTTGGTGATTAGCTCACCAACCCGAACATAAGGCTCGTATGGCGCAACTGTGAAAAGCGTGTGGGTGAGTTTTGCAACCTGGTTCTGAACCGCTTCGACGACGCGCGCGTTCGTGTGGCCGATGGTGACAACACCAATTCCGCTACCCATGTCAATTAGCTGGTTGCCGTCCACATCCTTCATGATCGCGCCGTGGGCGTGGTCAACAAAGACCGGAAGGGCAGTGCCAACGCCGGCAGCAATTACTTGCTTGCGACGTTCTTGCATCTGGGTGGAAATTGGACCCGGAATTGCAGTTGCGAGGATTCTCTTTTGCTCAAGGCTCATGCTACTTATTCTAATTTCGCGTAGGGATTGTTGGGCCTCATTTACACAGAATTGAAAGCGAGTTCTAAGCTTTTGGAATGCGCAGAGTAATTGTCCTTGGCTCCACCGGATCGATTGGCACCCAGGCTCTTGAGGTAATTGCCGCAAATCCGGGCCAACTGGAGCTAGTTGGCCTTTCTGCTTTCTCAAATCAAGAGCTTGTTTCGAACCAGGCAAAACAATTCGGACTCACCGAAAACTCGGTTGCAATCGGCGCAGTGGCAGCAGCGCAGCTGGTTGCTGACTTAGACGCCGATGTTGTTGTAAACGGGATCACCGGTTCTGTTGGACTTGCCGCAACCCTTGCGACTTTGAAATCGGGCAAGGTCCTAGCGCTTGCCAACAAAGAGTCATTGATCGTTGGCGGCCCGCTGGTCAAACAGCTTGCTCGACCCGGTCAAATCGTTCCGGTTGACTCAGAGCACTCAGCTATTGCGCAGTGCCTTCGATCAGGAACCGAATCCGAGGTGGCAAAGCTGATTCTTACCGCCTCTGGAGGGCCATTCCGCGGTTTTAATAAGCAGCAACTCGAAGCGGTAACCCCACAGCAGGCTCTAAAGCATCCAACCTGGAGCATGGGCAAGGTTGTTACGACTAATTCCGCCAGCTTGGTAAACAAGGGTCTCGAGCTAATCGAAGCTCACCTTTTGTTTGACATTCCTTTTGACCGAATCGAGGTAACCGTGCATCCGCAATCGGTGGTGCACTCAATGGTTGAGTTTGTCGACGGTTCGGTAATTGCGCAGTGCTCACCACCGGACATGAAGCTTCCGATCGCGCTCGGTATGGCATGGCCCGACAGATTGGGGCACGTAAGTACTGCGGTGGACTGGACCAAGTCGCACAACTGGGTGTTTGAACCGCTGGATGAAGAAGTCTTTGGCTCTGTGGCCCTTGCCCGACAGGTCGGTATCGCTGGAGAGACCTACCCTGCGGTTTACAACGCAGCCAATGAGCAAGCGGTTGAAGCATTCCACGCCGGCAAGATTCGATTTACCGGAATCTTCGAAATCATCGAAGAAGTGGTTTCCCAGCACCAAGCAGCTAGTGAGCTAAGTCTCGATTCTGTGCTGGATGCCGAGATGTGGGCTCGCAGGACTGCGGATTCGCTGATAGCTAACGCTTAGGTCAGGGTTTAGCAGGTAGCGTTAGAAGCAAATGGATATCGTTCTCTACATACTGGGCATCTTCGCCGTCATCGTGGGAATTGCGCTGTCTATCGGCCTTCACGAACTTGGCCACTATCTACCGGCGAAGCGCTTCGGGGTTCGGGTCAAGCAATTCATGATCGGCTTTGGCCCAACCGTGAAGTCCTGGCGTCGGGGAGAGACCGAGTTTGGCATCAAGGCCATTCCACTTGGTGGCTACATCCTGATGACCGGGATGTATCCGCCGGAAAAAAAGCCAGCCAGAGGTCTTTTCTCTAAGTGGATCAACGAGGCTCGGGCTATAGAGCGCGAGGATATCTCAGGATCTGATTCCAATCGACAGTTCTATGCGTTAGCGCCATTCAAAAAGCTGATTATCATGCTCGGTGGTCCTGTAATGAACTTCTTACTGGGGCTCTTGCTGATTGCAATTGCCCTCAGCGGCATTGGCACCATGCAGCAGAGCTTGAGTATCCAAAAGGTTTTTGCGTGCGTTGACGTGCAAGAAGATGGCAGCTGCCCAAGCGATTCGCCACTTTCCCCGGCGGTGCTCGCTGGCATAGAAGCCGGTGACACCTTCACCTCGGTGAATGGCAATCCGGTCGCGAGCTGGCAAGAAGTCATTGCTGGGTTCAATCAAAACCTGGGCGGTCCATCCCAGGTCGAACTGACCAGAGCCGGCGAGAAACTCGAACTATCGGTCACTCCGGTGTTCTTGGAGCGACCGATTTACGGATCCGATGGCAAGGCTTTGCTTGACGATCAAGGCGTGCCTCAGACAGAGTTCAAGCCGCTTCTAGGAGTGATGCTCGAACCTAAGAACATTCCGATGCCAATCGGCGAATCACTGAGCTATGGCCTAGGTGCCACCGGCGCAACCTTTGGTTTTATTCTCACTCTGCCTCAGCAGGTCTGGGCCGTTACCAGTTCAACATTTGGGCTTTCAGAGCGCGACCAAAATGGTGCGGTGTCAATTGTCGGCGTCGGTCAAATCGCGGGGGAGCTGAGCCAGTCTGAGCTGCCACTTGAGTCAAAGATTGCCTCTCTTTTGATGTTGCTTGGGGCATTGAACTTAGCTCTTTTCGCATTCAACTTGATTCCGCTATTGCCACTAGATGGCGGTCACGTGCTGGGGGCAATTTACGAATCGCTCAAGCGCAGATTCGGTCGAGTTTTTCTCAAAAAGGACCCGGGTCCAATCGACACCGCAAGAACATTGCCTTTGGCATATGGGGTTTGGTTGGTGTTGATTTTTGTCGGTGTGCTTTTGATCATGGCGGATTTGGTAAACCCAATCACGCTCGGCTAGGAACAAAGTAGCCCGGCAAATGTTTATGCTTTGTTGGGTAAAGAAGGGAATCAATTGCCTGCTGTAAATCTAGGTCTGCCAAAGTCGCCACCTCCAACGCTGGCTCCTCGGAGAAAGACTCGCCAGATCATGGTCGGCAAGGTTGCCGTAGGTGGAGATGCTCCAATCTCGGTGCAGTCAATGTGCACCACCCCAACCACAGACATCAATGCCACCTTGCAGCAGATCGCAGAGCTAACTGCATCGGGTTGCGACATCGTGCGCGTTGCAGTACCCAGCCAGGATGACGCGGATGTGCTTCGCATCATCGCAAAGCGAAGCCAGATTCCGGTAATTGCTGATATTCACTTCCAGCCAAAGTACGTTTTTCAGGCAATCGACGCCGGTTGCGGTGCGGTTCGAGTAAACCCGGGCAATATTCGTAAATTTGATGACCAGGTTGGCGACATAGCCAAGGCAGCAAAAGCGGCAGGCGTCTCGATTCGCATCGGTGTAAACGCCGGTTCTTTGGACCCTCGACTTTTGGAGAAGTACGGCAAGGCCACCCCAGAGGCACTAGTTGAGTCAGCGGTTTGGGAAGCCAGCCTGTTTGAAGAGCACGACTTCCACGACTTCAAGATTTCTGTGAAGCACAATGACCCGGTGGTAATGGTCAAGGCCTACGAAATGCTCTCTGAGCGCGGCGACTGGCCACTTCACCTTGGTGTAACCGAGGCAGGACCTGCCTTCCAGGGCACCATCAAGTCTTCGGTTGCTTTTGGTGCGCTTTTGGCAAAGGGCATCGGCGACACCATTCGCGTTTCGCTCTCTGCTCCACCGGTAGAGGAAATCAAGGTTGGATCTCAGATTCTGGAATCGCTAAACCTTCGTCCACGCAAGCTAGAGATCGTCTCCTGCCCATCTTGTGGTCGTGCTCAGGTTGATGTTTACACCTTGGCAAACGATGTCACCGCAGGACTTCAGCACCTAACCGTTCCAATTCGCGTTGCCGTTATGGGTTGCGTGGTAAACGGACCAGGTGAGGCACGTGAGGCAGACCTAGGTGTGGCCTCCGGCAATGGCAAGGGGCAGATTTTTGTGAAGGGTGAGGTCGTAAAGACTGTGCCGGAATCTGAGATTGTTGCCACCTTGATCGAAGAGGCAAATCGCATTGCTGCTGAAATGGACCCTGCTCTTATTGGCACGGCTCAAGTAATGGTGGCTGACAAGTAGCTAACATTGAGCCCATGCCTATTCGCTTGAGCTCACTTTTTCTGCGCACCTTGCGCGAGGACCCTTCCGACGCGGAAGTAAACAGCCACCGCCTATTGGTGCGCGCTGGTTACATTCGTCGCAATGCACCTGGTGTATTCACTTGGTTGCCGCTGGGGCTTCGAGTTAAGGCTCGCATTGAGCAGATCATTCGCGAAGAGATGACCAATGCCGGAGCGCAGGAAGTTTTCTTCCCAGCACTTTTGCCAAGAGAGCCTTTTGAGATTACCGGGCGCTGGAAAGAATACGGCGACAACCTATTTAGGCTTCAAGACCGCAAGAAGGCCGACTACCTCCTAGCTCCAACCCACGAAGAAGTCT
>CANESN010000061.1 GCA_947441105.1 Micrococcales bacterium | reverse complement strand
GTAGCGGCATTGGTCTCTTGGACTTTTTCCGGCAAGGCATGGGATGTGTCAGAGATTATTGGCGCGCTTGGAGCATCTCTGGGCATGGCCGTAAGCGCGGGGTTAGTGATTGGAATCTTTGCCACCGCGATAGCGATCTGGAACGTGAGATTCCCGAGCCGTTTTGCATCAGGTGTCGAGCTCACGGTGTGGTCTTCCCACGCACTGCCTGCCTTGGTGATTGCGCTATCGCTGGTCTTTTTTGGGGCAAACCTAACTCCGGCTATTTATCAAACAGTTTGGCTATTGATCTTTGCCTACCTGATTTTGTTTTTGCCAAATGCACTCTCGGTCATCACCACCCCGATCGCTCAGGTTTCAAAGGCTCAGGAGCAGGTTGCCAGATCCCTTGGTCTTGGAAAGCTCGGAGCAATCTTCAAGCTGGTGTTACCGATGTCTCGAGCTGGAATCTGGGCTGGAATCGCATTGGCTTCGCTAGCGGTTTTGAAAGAGCTGCCGGCAACCCTGCTGCTTCGGCCAAACGGAGTTGACACCTTGGCAACTGAGCTTTGGGCTGCCACCGAGACCCTGTCCTACTCCCAGGCTGCGCCCTATGCGCTGCTGTTGATTATCATTGCGGGTGTGCCAGCTCTGGTGCTAAATGCTCAGGCCCGCAAATTGATCTCGGAGGTGAATGTCAAATGACGCAGCTTCAGATCAAGAACCTCTCGATCAGCTTTGGCGGGCAAGAGATCCTCCACGACGTGAATCTTTCGGTAGAGCAAAAAGAGTTGATAGCAGTCTTAGGTTCCAGCGGTGCTGGAAAATCCACCTTGCTTCGCTTGATTGCAGGCTTTGAAGCTCCAAGCGCAGGCGAGATTTGGCTCAGCGATAAGAAGGTCTCAAGCGCTGATACTTTGACCGCGCCCGAACGTCGCGGCATCGGAATCGTGCCTCAAGACGCAGCACTTTTTCCTCACCTAACGGTTTCAGGCAACATCGAGTTTGGACTTAGGGGCTTGGACAAGGCTAAGAAGCACGCCAGGGTCTTGGAGCTACTAAAACTTGTTCGAATGGAAGAGTTTGCAGATCGCACACCGGATCAACTCTCCGGAGGTCAGGCCCAGCGCGTTGCCCTGGCAAGAGCACTTGCCAATAAGCCGGCCCTGGTTTTGCTCGATGAGCCATTCAGCGCACTTGACGCCGAATTGCGCGAGGTGTTGCGGCTCGAGGTGAAAGCGGCTCTAAAGGCCGAGGGAGCAACAGCGATCTTGGTGACTCACGATCAGGAAGAAGCTCTTTCATTGGCTGACCGGGTTGCCATTATGAGATCTGGAACGATCATTCAGGTTGGAACTCCAACCGAGATCTACAACGCCCCGGCGGATCTTGGGATCGCAACCTTCTTGGGAGACTCAGTCTTGATTGATGGTGAGGTGGTGGATGGCAAGGTTCACACCTCCCTGGGCAAGCTCACCGCGTTGAACCACATTGAGGATGGGCAAAAAGGTGTGGTGGCGGTCCGCAGCGAGAACTTCTACCTGCAGCCAAATCCAAATGGTGACTCCGAGGTAATTGGTCGAGTCTTCTTCGGTCACGATGCCGTTGTTGAGGTCCAGACCCCAAGTCAAAAGGTTCGTGCTAGATCGAATGGGCCATTCGCTCCTGAGGTTGGCATGCGCGTGACGGTTTGGGTCCGCGGAGCCGTGAACTTCTATCCAAATACCGCGAGGAAGCATTCACCTCTTTGACGCACTTTTGCCCCGAGAGCTAGTTTCTTAGGAGACTTTGCTTTGGCGCACGGTCAGGTTCGCGCCCGATGTCTTGATGACCTGGGAATAGAACTTGGCTGATTCCTTCGGGATTCGCTCTTGGGTATCAAAGTCGACATAGACGATTCCAAAGCGCTTGTCGTAGCCCTCTGCCCATTCGAAGTTGTCCATCAGCGACCACTGGAAATAGCCACCAATATCAGCCCCGCGACTAATCGCATCTCCAACGCTGTAAAGGTGATCGTTTAGGTATGCAATGCGCTGTTGGTCATCAACCACTCCATTGGCATCCAGTCCAGTTTGATACGCACAGCCGTTCTCAGTGATAAACATCTGCGGCACCAAAGAGCCGTACTCGCGCGTCCAGCGCACCAGTAGGTCGCCAATTCCGTATGGAGTTACCGGCCAACCCATGTCGGTCAGAGGTCCCTGTGACTGAGCCTCTACCGCGTAATCCATCAGCTGGTCAATGACCCTTGCGCGCGAGAAGTGATCCTTTGAAACTCGGTGTCCAATGCGCGCATTGAAGTAGTAGTTGATGCCGAGCCAGTCGTTTTCAACGACTTCAAGGTCCCCTGGTTGAACCACTTTCTTTAGGTGATCTCCATACATCTCCCAAGCAAGTTCTGGGTACTCTCCGCGGAAAATGCCATCCATCCAAAACAGGTTCTGCTGGGCATCCATTACCTTGGCGGCGTGAATCTGCTCAGGGTCAAAAACATCGTCGACATCAGGCATCGCCTGGTTTAGAACTGGTCCAACCAAAGCGGTTGGCGCAACACGCTTAATGGCCTTGAGCGCCGCGTTGTGAGCCATAACTGTGTGATGGGATGCGGCAACGGCCTGACCAACATCTTGAATACCAGGAGCGTGCACGCCCATTCCGTAGCCAAGCCAAGCTACTACCCAAGGTTCGTTGATTGGTGAGAAGCGTTTTACGCGGTGACCAAATTCCTTGGCAACTTCTTGGGCATAGTATTCAAACGCTTTCACGATATCGCGATTTGCCCAGCCGCCTTTGTCCTGCAGCGCCTGTGGCAAATCCCAGTGGTAAAGCGTTAGCACCGGCTCAATGCCGTCTTTCTCTAGCTCGTCGATGAGCTTGTGGTAAAAATCAAACCCGCGGTCCTCGCGAACCTCGTCGCCATTAGGGAAAAGTCTTGGCCACGAAATAGAGAAGCGGTAGGCCTGAGCACCAAGTGACTTCATCAGGGCTACGTCATCCGCATAGCGGTGGTAGTGATCGTTTGCGATCAGTCCGTGGTCGCCGTTGTTTACTCGACCCGGCTCTTCGCAGAAGGTGTCCCAGATTGACTTGCCCTTACCGTCCTCATAGGCAGCGCCTTCGATTTGGTAGCTGGAGGTTGCAACACCCCAGAGGAAGTCTTTTGGAAACATGTTTCACCAATCTCGTTTGGCCTCAAGTCTATGGTTTTAGGGAAATGGAATCCCCTGATAGATTGTCACAGCCTTAGTCCAGACAACTCCCAGAAATGGAGAGTAAGTTTTTAGTTATGGCTCGATCATTGAACACCTCATCCCTGCTAGACACCTTCGGTGGATTACCAGTCCACCCACTCGCCGTTCACGGTGCGGTCGTGCTGCTTCCGCTTTCGGCACTAGCGCTCGCAATTTTGATTTTTGTTCCCAAGTGGCGCAAAAGCTTCTTCCCCCTCACCTTGATTGGGCTTGGACTCTCGACCGTATTCACCTACATCGCCAAAGAATCTGGCGAGGCACTAGGTGAGCGAGTTGGAGAACCGCAGACCCACGAGGCTCTTGGAACAATTCTTTTTCCGGCATCGGTCGGACTGCTAGCTCTCGGAATCACCTTCTACTTTCTGCAGCGCAAGGACAGGCCTAAGTGGCAATTACAGGCTGCAGCAGGCTTGGCTTTAGCCGGCATCATCTCGGTATCGACGCTGACCTACTTTGTTGGGCACTCGGGCGCTGAGGCAACCTGGGCGAGCCGAATCGCACCTTACGAAACTCCTACCGCTGAGCCAACATCTTCAAATGAGCCAACGGCTGGAGTTGAGGGCATAACGGCCACGGAGGTTGCAAAGCACAACACAGCAACGGACTGCTGGTCTGTTGTCAACAAAAACGTTTATGACCTAACCTCCTATGTTTCCTCCCACCCAGGTGGAGCAGCCGTAATCACGGCGATCTGTGGCAAGGACGGCACTGCCGCTTTCTCTGGTCAGCATGGTGGAGCGGCAACGCCAACTAGCGTGCTAGCCAGCTTCAAGATCGGTGCCCTGTCAACTGCCGCCGCCGGTGCTACCGGAACCCTCCCTCAGGCATCAGTGCCTGCGGGTGAGGGAGAAGAAGGCGAAGAAGGTGACGAGGACTAAGAGACCCGGCCGCCAACTGCGGTGGCTTAGTCTGTTCCTATGAGTGATCTAAATGCCGTTGGTGACCAGGACAACTGGATTTGCTGGCTTTGCGATAAGCCGGTGGACCCGGACCTTTCGGTCAACAATGACCAGGGACCTAGCGTCGATAGCTACGGCGCTATTCGAGTCAAAAAAGGCGCTGACTTTGTGGAGCGCTTAGCGCATCGTCAGTGCAACACCATGAAGGGCAAAATCTCTCCGGTAGTGCCTTGGCCGAAGGAGCTTTTGGTGGTTGACCCGTCGCCGATTTTTGAGACCGTTGAGAGACTTCGTAAAAAAGGCGGCCGAGAAATCATTGCTCGCTGTCCAGACCAGCAAGATGCCGAACAAGCATCCGAGTGGCTATTGGATCGAATTAGCAGACTGGCTCCCGAGCTAAACCTCAGCACTCAGATAACTGCCGGTGGCGGACAGGTTGTGCTCGCTCTAAAGCTTGGCTAGCGAGCCTTTGCAATCACAGCCAATCAACATCGAGTCGCATTAGATTTAAAGCAATAGTAAGAAGGTAAAGATCGTGGACAAGATCAAAGCATTCCTTGCCAAGTTGCCTCATCCCGTCAGGTGGGCGCTAACCATGGTTGTCGGTTTTGTGCTTTTGATTCTTGGCCTGATCATGATGGTTACACCGGGCCCAGGCCTGCTATTCATATTCTTTGGACTTTCTATTTTGGCCTTAGAAATCGAGTGGGCAAGAGAGCTAAACAAGCAGGGCCTTCAAGGGCTAGAGCGAATCGCCGCCAAGATCAAGAGATTCTTCGCCCGCAATCGCGGAAAAAAATAATCAGAGCCTAGCTACCCCGTTTTATGGTCTTCCCCCTTGAGGGGTGAATTACCTCTGAGGGAATAGTGTTTAGCTAACTTCAATTAGGGGGCCGCTATGGCTAAGAAACAAAGAACAACATCCCAACACATTTCCGGACTTCGCCGCTACAACGTTGTAGCAGGTTTCCTGCACCTGATTCAGGCTGTTGGTCTGGGTTATGTCTTGACTCTGCTAGACAACCAGATTCTTTTTCCAACCACGTTGGATTACCCAACGGGACCTCCGGGGTTTGACCTACCAACCGACCGCGTTGTGCTGTTTGAGATCAACCTCGGTGCCGGAGTGGTTGCGTTCTTAGCGCTCTCGGCATTTTTTCACTTCCTGATTTCCTCACCTACGTTCTTCCCCCGCTATAAGGCAGGGCTTGAGAAGAACCGCAACTACTTCCGCTGGGTTGAGTACTCACTGTCTTCCTCAATCATGATTTGGTTGATTGCCCAGCTAACCGGTGTTTCTGACTTTGCAGCGCTGGTTGGAATCTTTGCGGTGAACGCCTCGATGATTTTCTTTGGAGCACTGCAGGAGAAGTATGAGACTCCAGGAAATGGCAAGGGATTGCCATTTATCATGGGTTCGATTACCGGCATCGTGCCTTGGCTGATCATCGTGCTATACACCTTGCAGCCGGGCTCCACTAGCGCCTCAGAGGTTCCAGGATTTGTTTATGGAATCATCGTGGCACTGTTT
>CANESN010000060.1 GCA_947441105.1 Micrococcales bacterium | reverse complement strand
GTTTGCCGCAATTGGGGCTGGCATCGCCTCAGTGCTAGCCATCGTAATCAGCCTCTTTGGAACTAGGTCGAAGTTACCAGCCAGTGCGAAGTCCGATGAAACGGAAGACAACCGCTCGCTATGGGATGAACAGAACTGATGCTTGCTAGAATTTGCTAGTCGAAGGAGAACATAATGTCGCAGAACTCAACTGAACCAGGCCACGGAAGCTCAGTAGCGGCTTGGACCAGCGTGATCATAATCATCGTTGCCTTTGGCATTGGCACCTTGTTCTTCTGGCTTGACAATGCTGCAATGGTTTGGGCTTCAGCAGGGCTCGCTGTGCTAGGCCCAGTAGTTGGCTGGATTCTAAGACGCGCAGGCTACGGTGTCGGCGGCGAGCACACAAAAGCGCACTAGTGCTTGACCAACTCTTTGACGCAGCAGCAAAGGCATCTAAAAGGCGAGAGCTAGCGATCAGCGAGCAAGACCTGCTCGACACCATTTCCAAAATAAGCAGCGCGTTAGACGTTTACGCGGCGCTTTCGAAATCCAGTCACATAAAACTGATTGCCGAAATCAAAAGACGTAGCCCATCACGGGGATTTCTCGCAGACATTCCATCGGCTGCCGATCAGGCTGAGCTCTACCAACAATCCGGTGCGCACGCTATTTCTGTTCTTACCGAGGAGACTGGATTTGGCGGCAGGCTCGAGGATTTGGTTGACGCTAGAAGCAAGGCGAGTATTCCGCTACTACGTAAAGACTTCATCAGCACCGAGTATCAGATTCTCGAGGCTAGAGCCGCAGGTGCCGACTTTATTCTTTTGATTTTGGCCTGGTTGACTGAAAGACGCTTTGCCGAGCTCTATCGATTCGCCCACGAGCTTGGAATGGGCGTTTTGGTTGAAACCCACACGCTTGAGGAAATTACTGTTGCCAACCAGCTGGGGTCACGTCTAATTGGTATCAACACCAGGGATCTGCAAACCTTCAAAACTGACCTGGGACTCTTTGAGCAAATGGCTCAAGCCCTAAACCAAGACGCCATCAAGGTCGCAGAATCCTCGGTGAAGAATGTGCATGATGTAATTCGATACCGCAACGCCGGAGCAGACGTTGCGCTCGTCGGAGAGGCATTGGTTACATCCGATCCTCAAGTTTTGATCCCAGAGTTCGTAAGTGTTGCCTAGGATTTACAGAATGCAAACAAATCTTCGTTCTCAGGCTGGGCCGTACTTTGGTGAATTCGGCGGCAGGTTTGTTGCGGAACCACTGATTGCAGCCCTAGACGAACTTGAAGCGACCTATCTAGCCGCTAAGGCTGATCCAAGCTTTGTCGCAGAACTTGCCGAGCTACACAAGACCTACACCGGCCGTCCATCCATAATTACCGAGGCGCAGCGCGTTGCCAGCCAGTTTGGTGACATGCGTATCTTCCTCAAGCGCGAGGACCTAAACCACACGGGTAGCCACAAGATCAACAACGTCATGGGTCAGGCCCTACTTGCTAAGCGCATGGGTAAAAAACGAATTATTGCCGAGACCGGAGCTGGGCAGCACGGTGTTGCCAGCGCTACCGCAGCTGCCTATTTCGGGCTGGACTGTGTGGTCTACATGGGCGAAGTGGACACCGAACGTCAAGCTTTGAATGTAGCGAGGATGAAGCTACTCGGCGCACAGGTGATTCCAGTTACCACCGGCTCCAGAACGCTCAAGGATGCCATCAATGAGGCTTTGCGCGACTGGGTAGCAAATGGAGACAACACTCACTACCTACTTGGCACTGTTGCCGTTCCGCACCCTTTCCCAACCATGGTTCGTGACTTCCACTCTGTCATCGGAATTGAAGCGCGTGCACAGATGCTTGAGCTCACGGGACGTTTGCCTGATGCGGTAGCAGCCTGTATTGGTGGCGGCTCAAACGCGATTGGAATCTTCCACCCATTCTTAGATGATCAAGACGTCGCACTTTGGGGTTTTGAAGCAGCTGGCGATGGAATCGACACCCCTAAGCACGCTGCAACGCTCTCTAGGGGCCGCCCAGGGGTGTTGCACGGAGCTCGTTCTTACATGCTGCAGGACGAAGATGGTCAGACTATGGAGTCGCACTCCATCTCAGCCGGATTGGACTACCCAGGAGTTGGACCTGAGCACTCGTGGCTCAAGGACCTTGGTCGCGCAAACTACTTCGGCATCAGTGATGCAGAGGCAATGGAGGCCATGCGTCTTCTATCTAGAACCGAGGGAATCATCCCGGCAATCGAGACCGCGCACGCGCTAGCCGGCATGAAGCACCTATCCACTGTTCTTCCAGCCGGTGCGCACATTCTGGTGAACCTCTCCGGACGCGGCGATAAGGATATGGAAACTGCCGGAAAGTACTTTGGATTGTTGGGGGATAAGTGAGCATTACAAACGACGTTCTCGAGCGGAACAAGGAATCTGGACGCGGGACTCTAATTGGGTATTACCCAGCCGGTTACCCAACTAAGCAGGACAGCATTGATTCGCTTGTTGCGATGGCAGAAAACGGCTGCGACATTCTTGAAATTGGTGTTCCATACAGCGACCCAGCGATGGATGGGCTAGTAATTCAGCACGCCACCGAAGAGGCGATTGCCAACGGATTTAAGCTGCGAGACCTGTTCGAAATCATCAAGGGTGTCCGCGAGAAGGTCGACACTCCACTTTTAGTTATGAGCTATTGGAACCCTGTGCTCTCATACGGTGTCGAAAAATTTAGTGAGGACCTGGTCAGCTCTGGCGCTCAGGGCATGATCACTCCAGACCTAATTCCAGACGAAGCGTCAAAGTGGATCGGCCTTTCTGATCAGCACAACCTAGACCGAGTGTTCTTAGTCGCTCCTTCCAGCTCGGATGCCCGTGTCGAGAACAACTCGAAGTCATCCAAGGGTTTTGTCTACTCGGTATCCACCATGGGAATCACCGGTGAACGCACCGAACTTGATCGAATTGCAAGGTCTGTAGTGTCCCGAGTCAAGAGCCTGGGCGACACTCCAACCTGCGTTGGCGTCGGTGTTTCGACGGCTGATCAGGTCCGAGAAGTAAACAGCTACGCCGATGGCGCGATCGTTGGCACTGCATTTGTAAAGGCCTACCAGCAGGGTGGACTTGCAGGACTGGTATCAAAGACCAAAGAGCTCGCCGGCGGATTAGGATAGCCCAGTGGATCTTCTTACCAGCATTCCTTCTCCTGAGATCAGCTTCTTTGACCTAGGTCCGCTTCGCATTCACTTCTATGCGCTTTTCATCCTTACCGGCATTGTTATCGCCTCATGGCTAGCGGACCGCAGACTGCATGCTCGCGGGGCTGAACGCGGTCTGTTTCTAGACATCGCGCTCTGGGCTGTGCCAGCAGGCATTATCGGCGGACGTTTCTACCATGTCATCACCCACCCGAGAGACTACTTCTACGAGGGTGCAGACTTTTTAGCTGTCTTCCGAATCTGGGAGGGCGGCATGGCCATCTATGGCGCATTGCTTTTTGGTGCAGCCGGACTCTGGTATGGCGTAAGACAAGCAGGCTTGAGATTCTGGACCGTTGCCGACGCAGTCGCCCCAGGAGTACTGATTGCTCAAGCAATCGGAAGACTGGGTAACTACTTCAACCAAGAGCTTTACGGATTACCAACTGATTTGCCTTGGGCGCTAGAAATTCCTTCTTCCAACCCGACCTACCCAGCTGGTTTGCCAGACGGTTTGACCTTCCACCCGACTTTTTTGTACGAAATGATCTGGAACTTGGCCGCGGCTGGTTTGCTTATCTACCTTGGAAAGCGCCTAAATCTGCAGTGGGGTAAGCAGTTCGCGCTTTACGCGATCCTGTATTCAACTGGACGACTTTGGATAGAAACTATCCGAATTGACCCAAGTGAGATTATTCTTGGCCTCAGAGTAAATATCTGGTCAGCGTTGATCGGAATCGCCATCGGAGTTACCCTCCTGATTGTTCAGTCCCGCCGACACCCCGGCCTTGAACCGAGCATCTGGCTACCAGGCCGTGAAACTGTTGCGGAACCGGCTAAAAAGCCGCGCAAGACAGTAAAAGAGCCAACAGAAAGCTAATTTTACCCACCCGGGCCGACGATGTCCCTTTTGATTATTCGATAGGAGACAAGCATGCCGGCCCTAAGCCCTTTCCAGCGTTTTAACGCTGGTCCTTCCGCGCAGGGACTTTATGACCCAAGCGCTGAAAAGGATGCTTGTGGTCTTGCAATGGTTGCAACTTTGCGTGGCACTCCAGGTCACGACATTGTCGACATGGCTCTGTCGTCACTGAGAAACCTCGAACACCGCGGAGCTGTAGGTTCTGACGCTGGCACCGGTGACGGAGCAGGAATCCTGACGCAGATTCCAGACCGATTCTTTAGAAAAGTCGCCCCATTCTCATTGCCAGCTAAGGGTAGCTATGGCGCGGGACTAGTGTTCCTCAGTGAGCCAGAAGCACTGGGGGATAAGGCACAGTTCGAGAAGCTTGCCAAGGAGGAGAAGCTTGAGGTTTTGGGCTGGAGAACTCCTCCTACCCGTCCCGAGGTTCTTGGAGATCTGGCGCGGGCGGCAATGCCACTTATTGAGCAGGTTTTCGTAGGCGCAATTGACAAGGCAGCAGATCTAGAACTTGAACGCCGGTTGTTCCGTCTGCGCAAGCGCAGCGAGCGCGAGATAGGCATCTATCACCCTTCGCTCTCGATGCGCACCATCGTCTACAAGGGCATGGTTACAACTTTGCAGCTGGAGCCATTCTTCCCTGACCTGTCAGAGCCAGAGTTTGAATCGCAATTGGCCCTCGTTCACTCCAGGTTCTCGACCAACACCTTCCCTTCTTGGCCGCTTGCGCACCCATTCCGCTTCATTGCGCACAACGGTGAAATCAACACCGTAAAGGGCAATGCAAACTGGATGCGAGCTCGCGAATCACAGCTTGAGAGCGACCACCTTGGTGACATCGAGCAGCTAAAGCCGATCGTGACCGCAGGGGCTTCAGACTCAGCCACTTTTGACGAGGTTCTGGAGTTGCTGGTGCTATCTGGCCGCTCACTTCCTCACGCCATGATGATGATGATTCCAGGCGCTTGGGAGAAGCAGCTCGACCTTGAACCACAGCTCAGAGACTTCTTCGAGTACCACTCCATGATCATGGAGCCTTGGGATGGGCCAGCCGCGGTTGTCTTCACCGATGGAACATTGGTTGGTGCAACATTGGACCGCAATGGCCTGCGCCCAGGTCGCTTCGTGGTAACCGAGGATGGCTTCATAATCCTCGCCTCGGAAATTGGTGTTGCAAACATCCCTGCCGAAAAGATCGTTCGCAAGGGCAGACTGCAGCCGGGCAAGATGTTCCTGATCGACACCGCTTCCGGTCAGATCATCGAGGATGAGCAGATCAAGAGCGAAGTAGCCGCTGCTCAGCCTTGGGGTACCTGGCTCGAAGAGAACATGATCAACCTTCGCGATTTGCCAGAGCGCGAGCACATTCGCTATTCCAGTGCTTCGGTCAACCGTCGTCAGCGAGTGTTCGGCTACACCGAAGAAGACCTCAAGGAGTTCATTGCTCCTATGGCCAGATCAGGTCAAGAGCCTATTGGTGCAATGGGAACCGACACCCCGATTGCTGCGATCTCGCAGCACTCTAGATTGCTCTTTGATTACTTCACCCAACAGTTCGCTCAGGTGACCAACCCACCGCTGGACGCAATTCGTGAAGAGGT
>CANESN010000059.1 GCA_947441105.1 Micrococcales bacterium | reverse complement strand
TGTTATTGAAAACATCAACCGTCACCTCAGCTATGGCGAGTCACGCAAGAAGGCTGTGCTAACTGCAGTTCGTGAGGTATCGAGCGCTATTACTGCCTCGACCATCACAACCGTTGCGGTGTTCTTGCCAATCGCTTTGGTTGGTGGCCTAATCGGCGAGCTATTTAGGCCCTTCGCCTTCACTGTTGCCATTGCGCTCCTAGCATCCCTTTTGGTATCGCTAACCATTGTTCCCGTACTTGCCTACTGGTTCCTAAGAATGCCCAAGCGTTTGGTTGCGCTAAAGGAAGCAGATCCAAATAAGTTTGAGAAGAAGCAGCGTCACGCCGAAGAAGAGCGTGAAAAGAAAGCGCTTTTACAGCGCGGATACCTGCCACTTCTAAATGGGACTCGTCGTCACCCATGGTTGACACTTTTTGCATCGGTACTGATTCTTGGCTACACCTTCTCTCTAGTACCACAGCTAAAGACCAACTTCATCGACGGAGCTGGCTCCAGCCAGTTCATCGCACGACTAGAGATGCCAGCTTCAACCACCTTCGAGGACCAGGACAAGGCAGCGGATGAGCTAGAGCAGCAGATTCTCGAGGTCGAAGGTGTGACTGTTGTGCAGTCAACCGTTGGCTCAGCAGCCGATGGCCGCGTGGCATTTGGTTCTGCCGCTCAGGGCATATCAATAACCGTGCAGGTTGGTGAAGAGTTCGAAGTAGAAGCCATTAAGTCTCAGATTCTGGAACTTGAGGTTCCAAAGGATGCCGACCTAACGATCTCATCCGGCGCTGGATTCGGCTCCTCCGAGACCATCGACATCGATGTTGCATCGAGCGACAACGAGCTACTGCAAGAGGCTGTAGACCTGATCACCGCCGAGATGGATGGCGTTGCCAACACCTCTGGCGTCACCAGCACCCTGGATGCCGATGAGCGAGTGCTTGAGATCGTGGTTGACCGCGAAAAGGCAGCCAAGCTTGGCTTTACCGAGACTCAGGTGACCGGCATCGTGGCTGCCCAGCTTCGCCCGAGCCCAATCGGTCGCGTCGGAATCGAAGGGGAGGATGTTTCGGTTTATGTAGCCGGCACCGACCTACCTGAGAGCATCGACGAGATCAAGGCCTTGGTGATCCCATCCTTTACCGGACTGGTTCGCTTGGACTCGATCGCTTCTGTTGAAGAGGTCCTAAAGCCAACCTCGATCACCTCCAAGGAAGGTAACCGCACCGCCAAGGTGTCGGTAGCTCCTGAGGGCGATGACCTAGGTGCAATTACCGTTGACATCACCGCAAAGCTTGAGGCAATTGAGCTTCCAGCCGGTGTGACTGCAACCATCGGTGGAGCAGCAGCCGACCAGGCAGAGAGCTTTGAGCAACTTGGTCTGGCCCTACTTGCAGCGATCGCGATCGTTTACGTGGTCATGGTTGCAACCTTCGGTTCGCTAATCCAGCCACTGTTGCTCTTGGTATCAATCCCATTTGCCGCCACCGGTGCTCTAGGACTATTGCTACTGACCGACACTCCATTGGGTGTGCCAGCCCTGATCGGTATGTTGATGCTGATTGGAATCGTGGTAACAAACGCGATCGTGCTGATTGACCTTGTGAATCAGTATCGCAAGGAAGGTAGATCGGTCGAAGACTCACTCATCTCTGGAGCACGTCAGCGACTTCGTCCAATTTTAATGACCGCACTCGCGACAATCTTCGCCCTAACCCCAATGGCGATTGGTCTAACCGGTGATTCGGGATTCATCTCCCAGCCACTGGCAATCGTGGTTATTGGTGGTCTGTTCTCCTCCACGCTATTGACCTTGCTTTTGGTGCCAACCCTCTACTGGTTGGTTGAAGGCCGCAAGGAACGTAAGGCAATCCGAGTCAAGCGCCGTGAAGCAAAGGCTGCGAAGAGGGCCGAGAAGAAGCAGGCCAAATCGGAAGCAAAGACACTTGTTTCAGCGCCGGTAGTAGGCGAGGCTACAAATAAGCAGCCGGCAGCTGTTGCCGAAGTTGCATCAGAGGAAGTATCCGAGGATGCAATTGCTGACGCCATTGCTGAGTCCTTTACCCCTGCCCAGCCTGCTGAAACCCCAAATCTCTCTTGGTCAATTACTCAGGATGAGGTTGAACTCGACAGTGAAGCAACCATGCAGTGGAATGAAGCTAAGACCGAGACAGCACCTATCGCGGCAATCCAGCCTGCTGATGAGTCGCTTGACTTTTTGACCAGCGAAAACCCGATTGTTAGCTCACCTTCGAAGCAGGACCTCAAGGCACAGAAAAAAGCCGAGAAGGCGGATCGAAAGGCCCAGAAGAAGGCCGCTAAGAACTCCCGCCACTCCGGCGACTAAGGGATCTGGTTTGTCTGATTACATAGTTTGGGTTGACTGCGAGATGACCGGTCTCGAGATCACGGTTGACGAGATCTGCGAGATCGGTGTCGTGGTTACCGATGGCGAGTTGAATCTCCTCGATCCAGGGCTCCAGCTTGTAATCAAGCCAAGTGGCAAAGCTTTGAGAAACATGGGTGACTTTGTTCGTCAAATGCACACCGATTCTGGGTTACTTGTAGAGATTCCGAAGGGAATCTCGATGGCCAAGGCGGAAAAGCAAGTCCTCGAATACATCAAGCAGTGGGTATCGGAGGAGCGCACCGCTCCCCTAGCCGGTAACTCGATTGGCACGGATCGCATGTTCCTAAATCGTCAAATGCCAAACCTCGATAAGTTCCTGCACTATCGCAACATCGATGTCAGCTCGCTAAAGGAGCTTTCTAGACGCTGGTTCCCAAGGGTTTACTTCCAACTTCCCAAAAAGACCGGCAACCACCGAGCCCTTGCGGACATTCTGGAGTCGATCCAGGAACTGCGTTATTACCGCAAGGCAATCTTGGTTGAGGCACCGGGTCCAGATTCAGAAACTGCAAAGGGTATAGCTAAATCCCTCAGCGCTGATAGAATCTAACCCGTTCTGGCTTGCCAGACATGGTGGGTATAGCTCAGCTGGTAGAGCACCTGGTTGTGGTCCAGGGGGCCGCGGGTTCAAGTCCCGTTACTCACCCCAATGAAAAAAGACCGAGGATTTCTCCTCGGTCTTTTTCCTTTAAGTTACTTTGCCCGTTCGAGAATCAACTCGCGAACCCTAGCGGCATCCACTTGACCGCGCATCGCCTGCATCACAGCACCGATAACAGCACCGGCGGCCTGAACCTTACCCTCGCGGATCTTCTCCAGAACATCCGGCTGCTTGGCAAGTGCCTCATCGATGGCTGCAATCAATGCACCGTCGTCAGAAACAACCTTTAGGCCACGCTTTTCGATAACTGCCTCAGGATCACCCTCGCCAGCTAGCACGCCGGCAACAACGTCTCTTGCCATCCGGTCAGTTAGCTCGCCAGAATCAATCAACTGCTGAATCTTGGCAACCTGGGTCGGGGTAATGCTTAGGTCCTGAACGGCAACCTCTTGTGAGTTAGCCAGACGAGCTAGCTCTCCGGTCCACCACTTTCTAGCGGCTTGTGGGGCTGCTCCTGCCGCAACTGTCGCCTCAACCTGGTCTAGCAGGTCTGAGTTCACGACATCGCGGAACTCAAGCTCAGCAAAGCCCCAAGCCTCCATGAGGCGCTTACGGCGAAGGCCCGGGTTCTCAGGCAACGTAGCTCGAATCTCTTCGATCCACGCCAAAGATGGCTGAACTGGAACTAGGTCTGGCTCTGGGAAGTAGCGGTAGTCATCGGCATCAGATTTTGGTCGACCGGCCGAGGTGTAACCGCGGTCTTCGTGCCAGTGTCTGGTCTCCTGAGTGATGCTGCCGCCATTGGCCAGGATGTGAGCCTGGCGCTGAATCTCATAGCGAACCGCGTTCTCGACCGAACGAAGCGAGTTCACGTTCTTGGTCTCGGTGCGGGTACCGAGCTTTGCCTGACCGTAAGGTCTGATCGAAACGTTCGCGTCACAGCGAACGTTGCCACGCTCCATGCGAGCGTCAGAAACATTCATGCTCTTGACGATCTCGCGAATTGCGTGAACGTAAGCAGCTGCAAGCTCTGGCGCTCTGGCTCCTGCGCCATAAACCGGCTTGGTCACAATTTCAACCAGAGGAACACCTGCACGGTTGTAGTCAACCAGCGAGTATTCCGCTCCCTGAATACGACCGGTTGCGCCACCGATGTGAGTGAGCTTTCCAGCATCCTCTTCCATGTGAGCACGCTCGATTAGAACCTCAAAAACTACACCGTCTTCAAGCTCAATGTTGATCTTGCCCTCAAAGGCAATTGGCTCGTCGTACTGCGAGGTCTGGAAGTTCTTTGCAAGATCAGGGTAGAAGTAGTTCTTTCTCGAAAAGCGACCGGTGGGTGCGATCTGGCATCCAAGTGCCAAGCCGATGGCGATTGATGACTCAACCGCCTTCTTGTTCACCGCAGGAAGCGATCCAGGAAGCCCAATACAGATTGGGCAAACATTGGTGTTTGGCTCGTTGCCGAAAATGTTTGCGCAACCGCAGAACATCTTGGACTTGGTGTTTAGCTCAACGTGAACCTCAAGACCAATTACAACCTCAAACTGCTCGATTGCCTGCTCGTAGGGCATAAGCGCTTCTTTAGCCATTAGAGCACCTCCAACTTCGGGGCCTGTGCAATAAGTGGGGCTCCCCACTCTGCCAGGTACATCTGTTCAATAATCGATCCAACGCGGTACATCTGGGCGTCCTGCATCGCAGGAGCAAGAATCTGAACACCGGAAGGCAGTCCATCTTCAAAAGCCAAACCGTTCGGAACGCTCATGCCCGGGATTCCAGCAAGGTTTGCCGGAATGGTAGCGATGTCATTTAGATACATCGCAAGCGGGTTATTGACCTTCTCGCCAATCTTGAAAGCGGTGGTTGGTGCCGTTGGGGTCAGCAACACATCAACCTGGCTAAATGCCTTCGCTAGGTCCTGCTGAATCAAGGTTCTAACCTTCTGGGCCGAGCCGTAGTAGGCGTCGTAGTAACCAGAGGAAAGGGCATAGGTACCCAGAATGATTCTGCGCTTTACCTCAGGACCGAATCCCGCCTCGCGGGTCGCGGCCATAACGCGCTCGATAGTTGGGTTTCCATCTGGAGTTACTCGAAGCCCGAAGCGAACCGAGTCAAACTTTGCAAGGTTCGAGGATGCCTCAGCTGGAAGAATTAGGTAGTAGGCCGCTATTGCGTACTCGAAGCTTGGGCAGTCAACAGTTACAACCTCGGCTCCGGCTGCAACCAGCTTCGCCATGGTGTCATCGAAGCAAGCTTTTACGCCAGGCTGGAAAGCATCCGAGTCCAGCTGCTTCACAACGCCAACTCGAAGGCCCTTGACGTCTGCGTTTCTAACCGCATCAGCCATTGAGCCCAGCGACTGAGGCAATGAGGTTGAGTCGTGCTTGTCGTGGCCGGAAATGACATCTTGCAGAAGTGCGCTGTCTAAAACAGTGTTTGAGACCGGCCCAATCTGATCTAGCGAGCTAGCAAGGGCAATCAGTCCATAGCGAGAGACGGCTCCGTACGTTGGTTTAGCACCTACCGAGCCGGTAACAGCCGCTGGGAAACGGATTGAGCCACCGGTGTCAGAACCAATAGCGATTGGAGCAAGGTGCCCGGAAACCGCTGAGCTTGAGCCACCACCGGAACCACCAGGGATACGGGTTAGGTCCCAAGGGTTCTTGGATGGGCCATAGGCCGAGTACTCGGTTGAGGAACCCATTGCAAACTCATCCATGTTGGTCTT
>CANESN010000058.1 GCA_947441105.1 Micrococcales bacterium | reverse complement strand
CAAAGCAAGGTGCCCAAAGCCAGATTTACGCATCCCTCGGCAGAGATATTCAAAGCGGCGACTTCATCGGTCCAAACCTTGAACTTTGGGGCAAGCCAATCAAGATCAAGGGCTCTAAGCGCTCTCACGATGCTCAGGCTATGGCTGCGCTTTGGCGCACCAGCGAAGAGCTCACCGGGGTGAAATTCCTAAGTAAGAGGTAGGCTTGCTGGAGATTTCAAGGAGTTATCTTGCAGCCACTTAGCCCGGAAGCCATCGTCGGTTCTCGGATCACAAATCAGAGTCTGAAGCGCTGGCTACACTCGCTGCCTGGCGTTGACAAAGTAGGCCTTGAGGCTAGAGCCGCTTCCCTTGGTACCCGTTCAATAAAGACCTCCTCCAAAGCCTGGGCACTAGATGCCGCCATCAAGATGATGGACCTCACCACCTTGGAAGGCATGGACACCCCGGAGCGCGTAAAGAGCCTTTGCCTAAAGGCACTGACTCCGGACCCAACCGATTTAGATTGCCCAAGACCTGCCGCAATTTGTGTTTACGGTGACATGGTCAAGCATGCGAAAAAGGCACTTGGTAATAGCGGGATCTATGTCGCCGCAGTTGCCACTGCTTTTCCCTCTGGACGCGCAAGCGTCCCGGTTAAATTGCTCGACACCAAGGATGCGGTTAAAGCCGGCGCAGACGAGATTGACATGGTCATTGACCGCGGGGCTTTCCTAAGCGGCAACTACCTAGAGGTTTATAAGCAGATTCAGGCAGTCAAAGAGGCCTGCAAGCGAAGCGATGGTTCCTACGCTCACCTAAAGGTGATCTTGGAAACCGGAGAATTGCAGACCTACGACAACATTCGCAGAGCAAGCTACCTTGCGATGTTGGCTGGTGGAGATTTCATTAAGACTTCAACCGGCAAGGTCACGGTGAACGCAACGATTCCGATAACCATGTTGATGCTGCAGGCAGTTCGTGACTGGTATGACGAGCACGGTGTTCTTATTGGCGTAAAGCCAGCCGGTGGCATTAGAACCGCAAAAGACGCCATCAAGTATTTGGTGGTCGTAAAAGAGACCGCTGGCGAGCAGTGGCTAACCCCAGACCTATTTAGATTCGGTGCATCGAGTTTGCTAAATGATGTTTTGATGCAGCGTCAGAAACTAAAGACCGGTAACTACTCCGGCCCAGATTATGTGAGCGTGGACTAAGGAAAATGATGTTCGAATACGCACCAGCACCAGAGTCACAAGCACTTGTGAACTTCAAGGACAGCTACGGCCACTTTATTGACGGCAAGTTCCTAAAGCCCGGCAAGACCTACCAGACCATCAACCCGGCCAACGAAAAAGTGCTCGCAGATATCACATACGGCACCGAGAAGGATGTCGACCTCGCCGTGAAGGCCGCCAGGCACGCATACGAAAAAGTTTGGTCAAAACTTCCTGGCGCTGAGCGCGGCAAGTACCTTTACCGCATCGCCAGGATCATTCAGGAGCGAGCTCGCGAGCTCGCGGTTGCCGAGACTTTGAACAATGGCAAGCCAATCAAGGAAACCCGCGACGTGGACATTCCTTTGGTTGCAGCCTGGTTCTTCTACTACGCCGGCTGGGCGGACAAGCTTGACTATGCAGGTCTAGGCCCAAACCCGCAGGCCCTAGGTGTAGCTGCCCAGGTCATCCCATGGAACTTCCCATTGATGATGCTGGCCTGGAAGATTGCCCCAGCCCTTGCCGCCGGAAACACCGTCGTTCTAAAGCCTGCCGAGACCACTCCGCTAACCGCGTTGTTGTTTGCTGAGATCTGCCAGCAGGCAGAGCTGCCAGATGGCGTAGTGAATATCGTGACTGGATTTGGTGACACCGGAGCTGCCCTGGTCGGTCACAAAGATGTCAACAAGGTTGCCTTCACCGGCTCAACCGAGGTTGGTCGAATCATCGCTCGCCAGGTTGCCGGAACAAACAAGAAGGTCACCTTGGAGCTAGGCGGCAAGGCCGCCAACATCGTCTTCGATGATGCACCACTTGACCAAGCGGTTGAGGGAATCATCAACGGCATCTTCTTCAACCAGGGTCACGTCTGCTGCGCAGGTTCCAGACTTTTGGTTCAAGAGTCGATCCAAGACGAACTTCTCAAGAAGCTGCAGCGCCGCATGGAGTCACTAAGACTTGGCGACCCGATGGACAAGAACACCGACATCGGTGCAATCAACTCAAAGGCTCAGCTAAAGAAGATCGAAGCGCTTGTGAAGCAGGGTGAGAAAGAAGGCGCAGAGCGCTGGTCTCCGGCTTGTGTGATTCCAAAGAACGGTTTCTACTTCGCACCTACCCTGATGCTTGGCGTTAGCCCTGCTAACACTGTGGCTCGCGAGGAGATCTTTGGACCGGTGCTTTCGGTTATGACCTTCCGCACCCCGCAAGAAGCTGTAACGAAGGCCAACAACACTGAGTTTGGTCTGAGTGCCGGCATTTGGACCGAGAAGGGTTCGAGGATCCTGAAACTTGCCGACCAGCTAAACGCCGGCGTGGTTTGGGCCAACACCTTCAACCAGTTTGACCCAACCAGCCCATTTGGTGGCTTCAAGGAATCCGGCTACGGCAGGGAGGGCGGCAAGCAAGGATTGGCTGCTTATCTGAAGGGTGGTTACTGATGCGTTTAGATATTAGAAAGACATACAAGCTCTTTATCGGTGGCAAGTTCCCAAGATCTGAATCCGGTCGCGTATACCCAGTTGCAGATTCCAAGGGCGAGTTCCTAGCGAATGTTGCAATGGCCTCCCGTAAGGATGCCAGAGATGCCGTTGTTGCAGCTCGCGCTGCTCAGTCCGGTTGGGCTGGCGCAACTGCATACAACCGCGGTCAGGTTCTCTACCGCATCGCCGAGATGCTCGAGGGTCGTCGCGAGCAGTTTGTTGCCGAGATTAGAGCCCTAACCGGCAAGAGCGATCGACAGGCCAACCAAGAGGTTGATGCCGCAATCGATTCTTGGGTTTGGCACGCAGGCTGGACCGACAAGATTGACGCCGTTGCCGGAAACATGAACCCGGTGGCGGGTCCGTTCTTTAACATTTCAACCCTTCAGGCAACCGGCGTTGTCGCTGCCTTTGCCCCTCAAGACAGCGCACTTTTGGGTCTGGTAAACACCATCGCCCCGGCGATTGTCTCGGGCAATGCCATCGTTGTTGTTTCGAGTGGGTCACTACCGCTTCCAGCAATCACTCTGACCGAGGTGCTGGCAACCAGCGATCTTCCGGGTGGCGTTGTAAATGTGTTGACCGGTAAAGAAGCGGAGATTGCTCCGTGGCTTGCCTCTCACCAGGATGTCAATGCAATTGACCTTGAGGGAACCAGCAACTTTGTAGAGCTCGAGATTCAGGCTGCGCAGAACCTAAAGCGCGTTATTCGCAAGGGCGATTTTGCACGTCTTGGATCCAAGGGGTCGCTAAATCACATTACGAACCTGATGGAAGTCAAAACCGTCTGGCACCCAAAGGGCCACTAAGGCCTACCGCCTAGTTTGGTGACCGCCTTGGCGGCAAACCTAACCGCAGATTGGGCTGCCATGTTCAAGTCCTTGCCACCGAGTAACTCCGCAATTAGCTTCGCGGCAAAGGCATCTCCTGCCCCGGTGACATCGATCGCATCTGCAGCAAAGGCAGGGATGTGCTCATTGGTTTCGGCCGACTGCAACTGAACACCTTCTGCACCCAAGGTGAGTGTGACCTGAGGGAACCACTCACCCAGCAGGGCCGCCACAATCTCAGGTCTTGACTCAGCAGACAGCACTCGGCCCTCCTCCAAGGAAGGCAAAAGCAGATCTACTCCTTGAATCGCAGCCAAGAAGGTGTGAACCGAGTGGTCTGCAATGTAACCAGCACTGCCGGGGTCGCAGGCAACAAAACCATGGGCCTTGGCCCTTTTGATTAGGCCCTGCATCACCTCAACCGACTGGTCAAAAACCGTGTAGCCGGAAAGGTATAGCGCATCGCCAAATAGCTCATCTGGAATAGCGGATAGATCGAGGTTTTTGTTGGCTCCGCGGTCAGTGAGAAAACTGCGCTGTTGCCCCTGCACCAAAACCACAATGCGACCGGTTTGTAGCTCGTTATCAACCTGGAGGTGCGGAACTACTTTGTACTTTCGCAAAATCTGCGAGTGCCGATCAAGGTCCTCAGCACTTACTCTTCCCACGAAGTGGGTTTCGACTCCAAGGCTGGCTAGCCAGCAGGCAAAGTTTGCGGCCGAACCGCCGGGCTGCTGCTGGATCTGGCTATCGGTATCGGTGTCCAGGCGAATCTCTCCCTTTGGGAGAACCAAGATGTCGTCCATGACATCACCAACCACCAAAACCTTAGGCATTAGCCCTGCAGCCTGCACCAAGCGGTAGCTATGTCAGCAGCCACCGAAACGTTGTTCTTAGCCAGATTTAGGTTCACCTCAAGGGATACTCCGCCAGATGCCTGAACGATGTACTGCAGCAAGAATGGGGTCACAGCCTTGCCGGTAACGCCGGCCTTTGCGGCAGCTTCAAATGCGATGGCAAGCACGCGATCGTGCTCGACGCGCTCCCAGGCTTGGTGTGCTGGGACTGGGTTAGCAACCACGATGCCGCCCTGATCTCCGCGAGCGGCCATTATTAGCGCAACCTCATTGGCGTCATCCGCTTGGTATTCCAGGGTGAAATCGGACTCGCGCAGCCAGAAACTTGGGAAGATTTTGGTGCCGTAACCAATCACTGGAACGCTCAAGGTCTCGAGTCGCTCCAAGGTAGCTGCGATGTCCAACACGCTCTTCACACCAGCGCTTACAACTGTCACCGGAACCTGAGAGACCACAGTTAGGTCAGCCGATTCGTCGAAGCTGTCCTGCGCTCCGCGGTGGACGCCGCCAAGTCCTCCGGTGGCAAATACTCGAATGCCAGCTTGAGCGGCAAGGAATGCGGTGGCAGCCACAGTGGTAGCTCCCGAGAGGCCCTTGGCTGCCAAAATCGGCAGGTCACGAACCGAAGCTTTTGCGATGTCCTGATTTGCAATTACATCTAGCGCAGCGTCATCCAAACCGATGTTTGGAATGCCATCGATCACCGCGATGGTGGCAGGGACAACCCCTTTATCGCGCAAAATCTGCTCGAAGTCCAGTGCCGCCTGGTGGTTTCTTGGACGAGGTAGGCCGTGAGAAATGATGGTTGATTCAAGGGCAACTACCGGCAAATTGTTCTGCAGGGCATTTAGGACTTCAGGGTGAATTTTGAGCACCGGATAAGGCTACTGCGGTTTCTTGGGTAGATTCATAACCAAGTAATTTGATTCGGAGATAGCTTGAAGCGGCCCTGGCTCACGACCCCAAACGGTCAACGCGTCACAATGCTTTTGGGCACCTCTTTGGCCCTACTCTCGCTCATTCCACTGAGCTTTACCCTCGCAGCCGAGGCCACCAGAACAGCTGTTTCGCAACTGCAATTTGGCGAGGTCAACTTCTATCCACTCGAGGAGGCAACCTCCGTTTCCGAACTCGCGGGACTTGAGGTTTTAGGCATCACGGATGTTGCTGAATCTGAATTTGGCACCACTATCAAAATTCAAGTTTTGAACCACGGGCAACTCGTTGGAAAACGTGAGGTTTGGGCAAAGGTTTATAGCCCTGCGGGAAACCTTCGCGAGGGCATGAAGATTTGGTTGGAGCTAAAACCCAAGGGGCCGATCTACCTCGAATTCTTCTTCACGGGAACCGCTAAAGAGCTGGCGGAGAGCAAGATAAGTCTTGGTTTTTAGCGTAGATTTCTTAGGTGCCTAAATT
>CANESN010000057.1 GCA_947441105.1 Micrococcales bacterium | reverse complement strand
TGTTTGATGTCCTCGGTGATCTCTGAAACTTCCTTCGCGCGGGCATGCAGGACGGGATCACCGGTTATGACTATTGGGCGTATGGACACGCATTTAGGTTACTCAAGGAATTCACAACTTGTTGCTTTAGGCTGTCATGGCTGGACTTTAGGTTAGGGGAGCAGTTGTTCGAACCAGAGCTTGCCCGCCCCATAGCAATTGCACTTGCGGTAGTCGGAGCCATCTTTTTGGCACTCGGTGCGCAGTTTCAAAACGATGCTGTAACCGAACATCACGCACCTAAGCAGCTCAAACTAAAGTCGCTACATATCAAACAGATTTTGGACCTTTTACGTCGCCCACGGTGGCTTGCGGGAACCATATTTATGGGTCTTGCGATTGTCTCTCAGCTATCGGCCCTAGCCCTAGCGCCACTAATTGTGGTGCAGCCGATCGGTGCGATTGCACTGATAATTACCAGCATTTTGAATGGCCGTATCCACAAGGTCAAGCTTGACCCCAGAACCTTTGGAGCAATCGCCCTAACCATGCTTGGGGTATCTGGTTTTGTGCTCTTCACGGCCACTAGCGCCACCCAGGTAAAGCTGGATGATGCAATGCTGCTTCAGGTCGTGGGAGTGCTAATTGCCGTGGTTGCGGTTTTTGGTGTGCTGTTCGCTACCTCAAAGGGTCGAGTGGGACCGCTGCAGTACATCTTTGGAGCTGGCGTGCTCTATGGTTTTGTGGCTTCCTTAGCCAAGGTTGTCATTCAGCGCATCATTCAGGGAGATATCAACTGGCTGACTTTGTTGGCAACATTTGCCCTACTTGCCGCAGCGGTTTTGGGCGGATGGTTCGTGCAAAACGCATATGCTGCCGGCCCACCAGACTTGGTCATCGCAGGTCTTACTGTGATTGACCCAGCGGTTGCGGTGGGTATCGCCATTGTGATCTTGGGAGAGGCATCAAGCGCTGCGTCAGGCCAGGTGCTAGGGTTCGGTGTATCGGGATTAGTTGCCGTTTTGGGTGTGTTAATACTTGCAAAGGTTCACCCGCAACTAAGCAATAAACAAGAGGTTTAGCGTTGGAAAAACTCAAGGTAGTCATGGCTTGTGACACCTTCGCTCCAGATATTAATGGCGCTGCAAGGTTTGCCGAGCGCCTTGCTTCTGGTCTTGTCAAGCACGGCCACGAAGTTCACATCATTGCTGCTAGCACTGACTCAACCCATGGCTCTCGCATTGAGACGCATGACGGCTCTCGCATGATGGTGCACCGCATGAGAAGCCATCGAGTCCCCCAGCACAAAACACTGCGCTGGACTCAGCCACTTGGGCTCAGTTCCGAGATTAGAAAAATTCTTCTCAAGGTAAAGCCTGATGCGCTTCACATTCAGTCTCACCTTCTGATGGGGCGCTTCGCCATTCAGGCGGCTAAAGGCTCTGGCCTAAGAATGATTGCGACCAACCACGTGATGCCTGAGAACCTGATCAAGTATTCGCTTCTTCCAAAGTTCACGCACAAGGCGGCCATGCGTATCACCTGGGCTGACGCCGGTCGTATCCTGCGCAAGATGGATGCTCTGACAACCCCTACTAGGCGCGCAGCTGAGCTTTTGGAGAGTGCGGCTGGAGTGACTGGTGTGCTTGCGATTAGCTGTGGCATCGATGCCTCCAGATTCGCTAATGACACTCCGACTAACAACAAGAATCCGCGTTTTCTTTTCCTGGGTCGCCTAGATGACGAGAAGCGAATTCATATCCTGCTGCAGGCGGTTGCAAAGCTAACCGAACACCCAAACGTCATCGTGGAGCTTGTTGGCGATGGCGGAGAACGGGAGAACCTTTCCAGACTCGCCACCGACCTTGGTATCGCGGATCAGGTTATCTTTACCGGTCACATCTCAGACCAAGATCTCCCTGCGGCATATGAGCGCTGCACAGCCTTCGTGATGCCGTCGATTGCAGAGCTACAGTCGATTGCCACAATGGAGGCTATGGCCTCTGGTCGCCCGGTGATTGCAGCCGATGCAATGGCGCTTCCGCACCTGGTTCACGATGGTGATAATGGTTACCTTTTCCCACCCGATGATTCAGATGCACTGGCTGATCGCCTAAGACTGATCTTGAATGCGGATCAGCAGGAACTAAATCGCTTGAGTGAGAACAGCCTGCACCTGATTCAGTCCCATGACATCGAGCGGACCATCAGAATCTTTGAGAATCTCTACGTCGGTATTCGTGACGAGAGTTCGACCACCGATGACAACTCTCCTGACTACATGGAGCCAATTGGAAAGCTGAATGAGGCGATTAGTACCCGCTTAGAAAGCTGGCGCCACAGCGCTGTCGAGATTGGTCGCCGAGCAGAAGACATGTCCCAGGACGCTTTGGAAAAGCTGAATGAAGTTCGCGAAGAAGTCAGCGAGCAGCTAAGTGATTTCAAGGATGAGATTAAAGAGCAGATCAGCGAAGCCGCGAAACGAATCAAACGTAAGCGTAAATAGTTAGACTTACTCACATCGCATGGGGCGTTAGCTCAGCCGGTTAGAGCAGCGGACTCATAATCCGTCGGTCGCGGGTTCAAGTCCCGCACGCCCCACCAAACATCGATAAGGGGTGTTCCTTGGTTGAATTTGCGGTTGGCCTCATTGGCTCAATCGGTCTTTGGGGAGCTGCGCTGCTGATCGCGATCGAAGTGATAGTGGTCCCGATCCCTTCCGAGCTAGTGCTGTTGTTAACCGGATTCAATGTTTCCGAGGGACGCTTCTTGATTGAGGGAGCGATAGCAGTGACCACCCTTGCTTCGGTGCTAGGTGCGCTTTTTCTGTATTTCGTCGCCAAGGCAATAGGGGAAGACCGCGTCTTTGGTTTGACTCGTAAGTTTGGGAAGTTTGTCGGCCTAAAGGAGTCAGACATCCACAAGACTTTGCACTGGTTCACTCGCTTTGGCAAGGCACTGGTTTTCTTTGGGAGACTTATTCCCATCATTCGCTCCTTGGTAAGCATCCCGGCGGGACTGACCAAAATGAAGCTGTGGGTATTCATTCTCTTCACCGCTCTTGGCAGTGGCATCTGGAACAGCATTTGGATCACCACTGGATTTGTGTTGGGAGAAAACTGGTCGGCTGCCGAAGAGTTCTCGAATGTAATTGATATCGTTGCTTACTCGGCGATCGCAGTTTTCGTATTGTTCTTGGTCGGACGCGCTATTTTCGAAAAGGTAAATTCCGCCAAGAAGTAGTGGTTCTTAGCCCTCGGCCTTGTTAGGCAAATGTTATCGACTAGGGCTCGACGGTCGGATGTTGAATTGAGCTGATTGCTAGGGTTGAATTCAGGAATGGAGTCCCAATGCGTAAGTTTCTAGCAGGTCTTTTAGCCCTTCTAACGGCGGTTTTGACAGCGAGCCCGTCAGCGGTGGCCCTCCCTGAAAGCACTGAGCTAACCATCCACTACCACCGCTTCGACGCGGACTATAAGGACTGGAATCTTTGGCTGTGGCCAAAAGGCGGCAATGGATCCGCCTACTCCTTCACCGAAGATGACTCTTTTGGAAAAGTTGCCAAGGTAAAAGTGCCAGGAACCGGATCGGTTGACGAGATTGGAATCATCGTGCGCCTCGGCGAGTGGTTGTCTAAAGATGTGGCAGAAGATCGTTTCATCAAGACTTTCAAAGATGGTAAAGCAGAGATTTGGATTGTTCAGTCGGATGCCACTTTGTACCAGTCAAAGCCGAGCATCACTACAAAGCTCGTAACCGCCACGGCCAGGACATTCAAAACAATTGAAGTTTCGCTAAATAGGGCAGCCTCAGTGGCAGAGATCTCTTCAAGCCTTAGCGTTACCTCAGGTTCGAAGCCTCTCGCTGTTTCTTCAATCACTAGCATCCCAACCGGTGCGACCTCATCCAATCGAGTTCTGGTGACGCTTGCCTCCGACTTTGCGCTTGATGGCCCTTTGGCTGTCTCCCACCCGGTTTATGGTTCGGCGACAGCGGAACTGGGAGACCTTTATGCCAGTGCAGAGTTTGAAAAGGCATTCCACTATCCAGGGACAGATCTAGGATTCACCTACACTGCGGCAGCTACCTCGTTCCGAGTCTGGGCACCTACTGCTTCGGCAGCGGATCTCTTGGTCTATGCCAACGATTCTGAGAAGGTTGCGGGTCAGACAATCCCGATGACCAAGTCTGTAAATGGCACCTGGGTGGCTACCCTGACCGGTGATCAGCACTTGACGATTTACAACTTCCAAGTGAAGTTGGGCGATCGACTGGTGGAAGCTGTGGATCCCTACGCGAAGGCTGCCACCATCAACGGCACCAAGGGTGTGGTCTTCGATGCTGCTAAGACCAACCCAGCCGGTTGGCTCAACCACAACAAGCCTGCGTTCTCAGGTTCGGCAACAGATGCCGTGTTCTATGAGCTTCACGTCAGAGACCTCTCCGTTGATACCAGTAGCAACGTGGCTCAGAAGGGCAAGTTCCTAGGTCTCACGGAGGCTGGCACTAAAGCGTCCGATGGCAAAACCAAGACCGGTGTTGATGCGATCGTGGATCTTGGAATCACTCACCTTCAGCTGTTGCCAATTTACGACTACAAGACCGTGGACGAATCTCGCAACGATCAATTCAACTGGGGCTATGACCCACTAAATTTCAATGTCCCAGAGGGTTCCTACTCCACAAAGCCAGCGGACCCGCTGAACCGGATCACTGAGCTCAAGCAAACCATCCAGTACTTGCACTCAAGGGGCATTCGTGTGGTGATGGACGTTGTCTACAACCACGTGTTTGATGCCGGTAGCCACAGCTTTGAGAAGCTGGTCCCCGGTTACTTCTTCCGCAAAGAGGCGGATGGCACATTTGCAAATGGCACCGGCGTTGGAAATGAAGTCGCGTCAGACCGATCAATGGCACGAAAGTTCATTGTCGAAAGCTCGCTCTACTGGGCCAGTGAGTACAAACTCGACGGCTTTAGATATGACCTAATGGGCATTATTGATGTAGACACCATGAACCAAGTCCGAGTCGGTGTCGACAAAATCGATAACACCTTCCTGATCATTGGTGAGGGCTGGCAGATGGGCAACAAACTTGCACCGAGCCAGAAGGCCAATCAGGTTAACGCATTCAAAATGCCTAGAATCGCCCACTTCAACGATGGGATCCGAGACGGGCTAAAGGGTGATGTTTTCAAGCCACTTGAAAACGGCTGGGCATCAGGTCGCAATTCGCTCAAGGTGCAGGTCATGGAGGGAATTACTGGGGAAACCGCCTCTGGAACCAAGATTCGTGGTTCATGGGGTCCTTTGAATCCAGATCAGTCGGTTAGCTATGTTGAGGCGCATGACAATCTGACGCTTTTCGACAAGCTCGTAGTCTCGATGCCCAATTCAACATCAGCGGAACGTAAGCGAGTGTTTGCGCTTGCATCCTCAACGGCGATTCTTGCCCAGGGCGTGCCATTTATTCACGCCGGGCAAGAGTTCATGAGGACAAAGGGTGGGGATGAGAACTCCTATAAATCACCAGATAGCGTGAACTCCCTGAAGTGGGATGAAGCGGCAAAGAACAAAGACATGGTGAGTTACTTCAAGGGACTGATTGCTATTCGTAAAGCGAACCCTGCTTTCAGAATGAGTAAAGCGACCGATGTAATCAAGGGGATGAAGTTCAGCAACACCCCTGAGGACCTGATTGCTTACTCGCTGGATGCCTCGAAGCAGACCAATGGTGCGAAGCGAGTATTCGTGATTCACAACGCAGCGAAGGTTGCAAAGGTTGTGAAGCTTCCCGTGAGCGGTGCCTGGAAAGTCTTAGCGGAGGGCCTCGTCGCCAAGACGACGGGTATTCGAACCA
>CANESN010000056.1 GCA_947441105.1 Micrococcales bacterium | reverse complement strand
GATATTTGGGGCTGGCTAAATGATCAAACTTTCTTCTTTCAAGCCAGAGCTCTTCGACAACAACGGAGATCAGGGAAACCTCGCGGTCATAGCTGCGCAGTTTTCAGCCCTGAATGTTGACTTTGATATCAGTCACGATTATCAGGGGAGCGATTTCCTTTTGGTTGGCGACTGTTCGATTGCAGTTCTAACTCACTTTGAGGCAGAACTCTCTGATCTTCTGCCAGTGCTAAAGATGCGCTTGAGGGCTGGTAAACCAACGCTTTTGGTTGGAAGAAGCTACGAATACTTTGCACCGCTTCTGGGGATCAAGCTCAAACAGGGGGAGCGGGAATCAAAGTTTGTGTCCCTGCGAGTGCTGGATCATGACGTATTTGGTTACCACAACTCAACAGTTGTTGAACCGCGCCTTCAAATCTCGGGGTCTTTTATCGGGACAACTCTTTTTGGTCCGCTTTTCGCAAAAAATCCGCAACTACTGAAGATGATTGCCAGTTCTTTGGGAGTGGAACTAAAGGGTGATTACTTCGAGCGAAGTGTTGACCTAGCTAACAAGGTGCGCGAGGCAACTACCTTTTAGAAAGATCCTCAGACTGGTCGTGCCAGGAGATGGTGATTGGTTCCAGCTTGGATTTGTTGGCGTTGCCGTGGTGTGCGCAAAAAAGCAAGTCACCCGACTCTAAGCCAACTCGAATGTATGCCTGGGCTCCACAAACATCACAACGGTCTGCGGCTACTAACTTGGTGGTTTCTTTTAGATCTTCCATTTGAGTACATTCAACCACCTACCCACGACAAATTAGTCCCAGTTGCACCCAGTTTCGCTAACTGCGAAGTGGCAAGTGTTAATTCATGGTGGCTGCGGTTAGATTGCCAAAGTGGAAACCTATTCAGCTAGACACCTCTCGGTCCTTGAGGGCTTGGAGGCGGTTCGCAAACGTCCTGGCATGTATGTCGGTTCTACCGACGCTCGTGGTCTCATGCACTGCCTGTGGGAAATCATCGACAACTCAGTGGACGAAGCCCTTGCTGGACACGGAAACCTGATCGAAGTTGAGATTTTTGTAGACGGCTCCATTGAGGTTCGCGATCAAGGTCGCGGTGTTCCGGTAGACATCGAGCCCAGGACCGGCCTCAGCGGTGTTGAGGTTGTCTATACCAAGCTGCATGCCGGCGGAAAGTTTGGCGGTGGTTCATACGCGGCTTCTGGTGGACTCCACGGTGTTGGTGCCTCGGTTGTCAACGCGCTGTCCTCACGCTTAGATGTCGAAGTCGACAGAAATGGCCAGACGTATGCCATGTCTTTCAAGCGCGGTGAGCCTGGAAAGTTTTTTGGAGAAGGTCCGGACGCAAGTTTTGAGCCTTTTATTGACGGCAGCGAACTCAGAACATTCGGAAAAGTCGCCAAGGGTGTAACTGGCACAAGGGTTAGATACTGGCCAGATCGACAAATCTTTGAGGCATCGGCAGCTTTCTCGTTAGAGGATTTGGCAAATCGACTTCGTCAGACGGCATTTTTGGTGCCTGGTCTTAGGTTGCAGGCACATGAGCACTCCACCAATTCCAAGCTGGACTATAAGTTCGAGGGTGGTATAGCGGAGTACGCAGAGCATTTAGCCAAGGACATCGCTGTTATGCCTACTAAGCGCATCCAGTTCAAGTCTTCGTTCGTGGAAACCGTTCCGGTGTTAGATGACGTCAACGGAGCGATGGTGTCAAAAGAGGTCGAGCGCGAATGCTCAGTGGACATCGCTCTTCGCTGGGGAAACGGTTTTGACACAGAACTTCGTAGCTTTGTAAACATCATCTCCACCCCAAAGGGCGGAAGCCACCAGGTTGGTTTCGAGCAGGCCCTTTTGAAATCCTTCCGCGCAGTGATTGATACCAACTCCAGAAAGTTAAAGGCGACTGGTCTCAAAATCGAGCGCGAAGATCTTTACGCGGGTCTCACGGCGGTTGTTACCGTAAGCCTTCCCGAGCCTCAGTTTGAAGGACAAACCAAGGAGACCCTTGGAACACCGGCGGTCAAGGCTATTGTTGCTAACGGTCTTGGAGCCTGGCTCGACAACTATCTTTCCGGCACGGTCCGCGGCACCAAGCAGGAGGTTGACAACCTACTGGAAAAGGTGGTCAACGAGGCCAAGGCGCGAATCAGCGCAAGGACCCTAAAGGACACCCAGCGCCGTAAGAATGCCCTTGAATCCTCTTCTCTACCGACAAAGTTGGTGGACTGTCGAGCTGATGCCACCGCAGGATCGGAACTATTTATCGTAGAGGGTGACAGCGCCCTTGGAACTGCGAAGCTCGCCAGGGACTCAAAGTTCCAGGCACTACTGCCAATCCGAGGCAAAATTCTGAATGTTCAAAAGGCCTCAATCGCGGACATGCTTTCCAACACCGAGTGCGCCTCAATCATCCAAGTTATTGGCGGTGGGTCAGGTCGGACTTTCGACTTAGAGTCTGTGCGATACGAAAAGATCATTTTGATGAGCGATGCTGACGTCGATGGCGCTCACATTCGCACTCTGCTACTCACCCTGTTCTTCCGCTACATGAGGCCTCTGGTCGAAGCTGGCAGGGTGTATGCCGCCGTTCCACCACTGCACCGAGTTATGGTGCAATCCGGTCGCTCGAAAGAGCCGATTTACACCTATAGCCAGCAAGAGCTGCATGATCTGTTGGCGAAACTTGAGAAGTCTGGAAAGACCTACCAGAATCCAATTCAGCGCTATAAGGGACTTGGTGAAATGGATGCCGACCAGCTAGCAGACACGACCATGAGTCCTGATAACCGAATGCTTAGACGCATCACAGCAAAAGACGCTCAGGCCGCTGATGAGATTTTCGAACTTCTAATGGGCAACGATGTCGCACCGCGAAGAGACTTCATTGTTGACTCGGCGGATAGCTTTGACCGCGAAAAGATTGACGCCTAGAAAGCACTGTCTACGTAATCGCTAGCAGCAGTTCCTGAACCATCTCTTCTCTGATCAACGACCGGACCTGTAATCGGCTTTTCGTCTAGATCTAGAAGCGTCGGTTGCGAAGCTGCAAGGGATGCAAAGTAGAGCTGGTCTTCACCTTTTAGGAACTTGTGGCAACGGACTCCCATCGCCCCTCTTCCCTTGCGCGGGTAGGCCGCAAGTTGCGTGAGCTTTACCGAACCCGCATCTGTTCCGCCCAAGGCCATAGACGAGTTTGAAACCGAAACAACCACTGCATCCTGGCTAGCTACTCCGAAGTAGATCGCCCTACCGCTTGGAATGTTCATTCCTGCCATACCTCCTGCTGGAAGCCCCTGAGGTCTCACGCTGGAGGCCGGAAAGGCAAGGAGGTTCGCCTCGTTGGTGATGAAGACAAGCTCAGATTCCTCGCCAGAAACTCCAACGCCAATCACCTCGTCCATCTCCTTCAGAGCAATCAGCGAAACCTCCTGTTTTTCAGGAAGCGGTCCACTAAATCGTTTTACAGTTCCCTGTGCGGTGCCAAGGGCATAGGTTGCCTCTTCGCGCCAACTAAGGACTCCAACGACTCGGATGTTCGAGACTCCGATGATTGACTCCGGCGTCGGTAGTTGCGGGGTCAGACCTGCCGTTGTAACAGGTAGGTCGGAAACGTGCACGGCGTGTGCAACTCCATCGCTGGTGACAAGGCCAATATCAGAGCGAGTACTGGTCGAGATAACTCGCAATCTTGCATCATTGGTGTCAACCGGGGGAGTGGTGGTTCTAAACAGCTTCCCGCTCGGGGTCATGCAGACGAAGGTTGGTTCGTCCTCGAGCTCTGTTGCAACCGGAGCTTTTTTGACAACCACCATTCCTGAGGCGTCGATCAGCTGGGTGCGCCGAGCATCGCCATACTTATCCGATACTTCTTCAAGCTCTGCGCGAATCTGCTGCTTGATGCGCTGTTCAGAGCTGAGCAAGGCCTGCAACGCTTCAATTTCCTTGCGGAGCTGGTCGGCTTCTGTCTCGAGTTCAATAACGCTGAACCTGGTTAGTCGGCGAAGTCTGAGCTCAAGAATGTGCTCGGCCTGCAGTTCACTGAGGTCAAAAATCTGAATCAGGCGCGTGCGAGCACCATCTGCTGTATCGCTGGTGCGAATCACCTCGATGATCTCATCGATATTGAGAACCGCAATCTGAAGGCCTTCCAAAAGGTGCAGTCTGGCATTTCTGCGGTCCAGGCGATTCGTTGATCTGCGGCGGACAACATCCATTCGGTGCGAAAGGTAAACCTGAAGTAGTGCAACCACACCGAGCTGCTGCGGGCGGCCCGCTACAAGAGCGATGTTGTTGATACCGAAGGTCTCCTCAAGAGGGGTAAACCTATAGAGCGCTTCTAAAACAGAGTCGGGGTCAAATCCAGTCTTTAACTCGATGACTAGCCTTAGGCCATTCTCACGATCTGTTAGGTCGACAACATTGTGGATACCTTCGAGCTTCTTAGAGTTCACAGCATCGCGAATCTTGTCAACCACGCGCTCGGGTCCTACAAGGTAGGGGAGCTCAGTTACCACAAGCCCGGTGCGGCGCGGTCCTACAGTTTCAACCGCTACCTTGGCACGCGTCTTGATGGTTCCTTTTCCCTGGCTGTATGCCTCAAGTAATCCTTCAGCGATCAAGGCAACGCCGCCGGTGGGGAAGTCTGGTCCCGGTAATACCTGCATCACTTCAGAAAGATCAGCCTCTGGGTTATCACTCAGCAGAATCAGTGCGCTAATGACCTCGCGGAGGTTATGCGGTGCCATGTTGGTTGCCATACCAACTGCAATACCTGCTGCTCCATTGACCAAAAGATTCGGGAATGCTGCTGGCAGTACTTCAGGTTCGCTGAGCTGAGCGTCATAGTTTGGCTGGAAGTCAACCACGTCTTCGTCAAGGGATTCATTCAGCAGAAGTGCTGCAGGTGCCAGGCGAGCCTCGGTGTATCTTGCTGCTGCAGGCCCGTCATCAAGGGATCCGAAGTTTCCGTGACCGTCGATTAGGGGTATGCGAAGGCTAAATGGCTGAGCCATGCGAACTAGTGCGTCATAAATAGCACCATCGCCGTGTGGGTGGAGCTTTCCCATGACCTCACCGGTCACGCGAGCCGATTTGACGTGACCTTTATCAGGTCTAAGACCCATCTCGCCCATTTGGTAAACAATGCGGCGCTGAACCGGTTTTAGCCCGTCTCTAGCATCCGGAAGTGCTCTGGAATAGATGACCGAGTACGAGTACTCCAGGAAGCTCTCGCGCATTTCTTTCGCGACATCAATGTCAACAATGCGTTCTTCTGGATTGGTCATGGTCCCTGATGTGTCAAACTTGAGTGTGCCCTCGACTCTACCTGTTGTTCCTAAAGCCCTAGGGAAGCTGCGGCACGTGTTTTCCTCCAGCCTGCTATCTGTGCAGCGCAAGCCCAACCCGCTGAACTTTAGAAGTGCGAAGCGAATCATCTGCGTCTTGGTTGATGGCCTGGGTGCCGAGAATATCCTCCAAAGATCCGGACACGCTCCTTGGCTAAGCGCACACGAGAAGGCCGGAGCCGTTTCCCACGCTGGCTTCCCATCGACTACCAGCGCAAACATCGCGTCCTTTGCTACCGGACTGACACCGGGGGAGCATGGACTAATCGGTCACCAGGTGTTCGACCGCTTTTTTGACGAGAAGATCAACCTGCTTACCGGCTGGAATGAGCGCACGGATCCATTTGTCTGGCAACCAAACCAAACCGTGAGTGAATTGGCATTTGATGCTGGCGTAGGTTGCAACGTCATAGGCCACGAAGAGTATCGAAATACTGGTTACACCGATGCCACCATGCGAAAAGCAGAATACGTGGCTGCCGAGTCGATGGTCGATCGCTTTGAT
>CANESN010000055.1 GCA_947441105.1 Micrococcales bacterium | reverse complement strand
TTCCAGGGCATAAAAACCGTTCGAGGCTTTGGCTTCAAGATTGAAGATGCAAAGTGAAACTACAAACCAAGGTCACGGCATCGGTTGGAATCCTGATTGGCCTAGCCTCCGTTGCCGTCTCCAGCGTTTCGGTATTTATGAGCCTGGATCAAAACATCAGACAGAGCGAGCAGAGTCTTGACCAACTTGCTCAATTGATTTTGGATTCCGAAGACCCGGTCTCCACTGCGCTCTTTGAGGGCTCAACTCGCGAACTAACTGCGCTCTACACAGATGGGTTTGGCATTGAGACCTACCTCCAGGAAAATGCCGGCCTAATAGGTGCCGGCAATCAGGTGACCCAAGAGCTGGTTCTTGCAGAAAGCGAATCAATCACTCTGGCAGTCTCCACCGACGCCGCCTACGCCGGAGCCCAAGCCACAATTGCCCCACTGGCCCTGATTACCCTGCTCGTAATCCTGCTTGCAACCTTGGTTACCCACCTGATCCTCAAGCGGGACATCTCATCGCTGAACCAAATCATTCGTCAGGCAAAGACAATCGCACTCGGTGGTGAGCGAAAGCTAAAGGATCCGCAGGGAAGCTGGGAGGTTCACACCCTTACCGATTCGCTATCCAAAATGATTCAATCGCTCGACGGTAACGAGAAGGCACTGCAGAAGTTCCTCTCCGATGCCTCCCACGAGCTCAAAACCCCTTTGACAGTGGTTCGCGGTTACTTAGACATTCTGTCTCAGCCCAATGTCTCTGAGGACGTAAGGCTGAGCGCAGAAAAAGCCCTCAAGCAGTCGATAAGAATGCAGAGGATCATCGACGACCTGCTGCAGCTAGCCGAAATCCGGGGCAGTGAGGCAAGGCTCGATACCCCCATTGATCTCGCAGTGGCAGTCAAAGAGGCCCTAGAGGATCTAGCCAACCTGGATTCCGGTCACGTCCTGGAAATTGAAATCCCAAATTCGGTTTTGATTCAAGGCAACCCCGAGCAAATCGAAAGACTGCTATCAAACCTGATTGGCAATATTCAGGCTCACGTCTCAAGTGGCTCCAAGGTGGCAGTTCGACTTACTCAGGAAGCTGAATCCGTGACGCTGTCATTCGAAGATGGTGGCCCTGGTTTCCCAGAGGGAATCCTCGGCGACGATGCCAAGCCGGTTCGCTTTCGAAAGGGAGATAGCCAGAAGACCGGTAGCACTGGCTTGGGGCTATCGATGATTTACGAGGTGGTAGAAAACCACCGCGGAAGTGTCGCACTTGGGGCATCTGACCTTGGTGGAGCACGCATTACTATTAGCCTTCCTCGCACCGCCGAGAACTTCTGACAGCTTCTCGTGCTTGGCACCGAGTCGAATAGGTCGGTGTTTGGTCGGCTTCACATAGACTTCCAAATATGCGATTCGAAGAACGCTTGAACAATGGGGCTCGAGAGTTACTGCTAGATGATGTCAAGCGCAGAATCAGCCAAACCTGGTCCGAAATTGATCACCCTAGGCCAACTGAGCCAGAACTGACAGCCGAAACCAAATCGGTGTTATCCACCCAGCTTCCCGAAACCGGTTGGGGAGACAGAATCACTCTGGAGGTCGCCTCCAAGGTTCTCGACCAGTCCCTTGCCCAGTCCCGGCCGCGCTTCCTTGCCTACATCGGCTCTTCGGGCTTGGAGATTGGAGCGGTGGCCGATTTTCTGGCAGCTTCCTATGACTTCAACCTTGCCATCGACTCCAAGGCAGCCTCGCTGCTAGAGCAGCAAACCGCTCGCTGGCTGGGGCAATTCGTTGGTTTTCATAACGCCGAAGGGCTCTTTACCAGCGGCGGAACCGTTAGCAACCTGACCGCACTTGCGGCCGCTAGACAGCGAGTTGATCCCGATGCCCGCAAGCTAGGTAACTCCAAGAAGTTGACTGTGTATTGCTCGGTGGAGTCCCACTACTCCAACACTAGGGCTGTTGAGCTTTTAGGGCTTGGCTCAAACTCGATGCGAGCCATTGGAGTCGATGGCAACAGAAGGATGAGGACCGATTTACTGCGGGCTCAAATCCAGCAAGACTTAGCAGACGGCTTCACGCCAATGGCAATCATCGCCACCGCCGGCACCACGTTGACTGGTGCGGTCGATCCAATGAGTCAGATTGCAGACTTGGCAGACGAGTTTGGAGTTTGGCTGCACGTGGACGGTGCCTATGGTGCACCGGCAGCTGGAACCCTGACCGGAGCAGCGCTGTTTGCCGGAATCGACCGAGCGCACTCGGTAACCATCGATGCCCATAAGTGGATGTTTGTGCCCAAGGCTTGCAGCGTGCTTTTGGTGAAGGACCTCTCAGTCCTACAGAGCACGTTTGGTCACGATGAGGCATACATGCCGCACGACACCCAGGCCGCAAATCCTGTCGATCTCACCCTGGAGTATTCACGACCCTTGCGTGCACTAAAACTTTGGATGGCGCTTGCCGCCTTTGGGGCACAAGGCTTCAGGGCTGCACTGGAGAGCAACCTTGATCTAGCTCAGTACTGCTACTCGATTGCATCCAGCAGGGGAAACTTTAGAGTGCTGGATAACCGACCACAGCTCTCGGTGGTGCCAATCCAACTACAGCATGCAGATTCAGCAAAAACTTCAAAACTGAATCAGTTGCTCACCGAAGCCGTAGTTCAAGACGGGCGCTTCTTCCTGTCGGAGGCGCAAATCGATGGCGAAACCTGGTTGAGACCCTGCTTCACAAACTTCCGCACCACACGTGAAGATGTCGACGATTTATTCGAAGTGCTTGAAGAGGTTGCGAAGGGCATCAATCTATAGCGGACATGACGTGCTTGATTCGGGTGTAATCCTCAAAGCCGTACATTGACAGATCCTTGCCGTAGCCGGAGTGACGATAGCCACCGTGCGGCATCTCCGGGGTCAGCGGTCCATGGGTGTTGATCCAAACCGCTCCAAAACTCAAGTGCTTTGACATTCTCATCGCCCTAGCGTGATCCTTGGTCCAAACCGAAGCGGCCAATCCGTACTTCACATCATTGGCAAAGGTCAGGGCTTGAGCCTCATTCTTGAAAGACTGCACGGTAACGACTGGGCCAAAGATTTCATCCTGAATATGTTCGTCGGTCTGTCGCAGGCCGGTTAGCAAGGTGGCGGAGTGGAAGTAGCCGCCATTACCAATTGGATCGTCTCCGCCAAGTTCCAAGACAGCATGTTCGGGGAGCCGGTTGACAAAACCTCTGACTCTTTCGAGTTGGGCCGCGTTGTTGATCGCACCGAAAAGAATGCCGTTTTGCTCAGGTGTTCCGACCTTGGCGGATTTCTTGATGGCCAACTTAAACAACTCAGTGAAATCTGCAACCACCGACTCATGCACCAAGAACCGTGTTGCCGCTGTGCAGTCTTGACCACCGTTGTAGAAAGCGGCTTCAACCAGGGAGTTTGCCGCTTTCTCCAAGTCGGCATCTTCAAAAATAACTACCGGGGCTTTACCGCCGAGTTCCAAGTGAACTCGCTTGAGGTCCAAGGCAGCGGTCTTGGCAACCTGCATTCCCGCACCGACCGAACCGGTGATGGCAATCATCTGTGGGATGGCATCCTCCACCAAGGCTTGGCCGGTAGAACGGTCTCCCAAAACAACATTGAATGTGCCGGTCGGCAAGAACTCAGACGCGACTTCTGCAAGTAGCAATGTCACGGCTGGGGTGGTATCGCTGGGCTTGAGAACAACCGTGTTTCCAGCCGCGAGTGCCGGTGCGAACTTCCAGGTTGCCATTACCAGCGGGTAGTTCCAAGGCGCGATTTGGCCGATTACGCCAATTGGCTCCCTGCGAATAAAAGAGGTGTGATTTCGAAGATACTCACCAGCAGCTCTACCCTCGAGATTCCTGGCTGCTCCAGCGAAGAACCTGATTTGATTCAGAATTGCACGGGTTTCGCCCCTGACTGCCGCAAGAGGCTTTCCGGTGTCGCGCGATTCAACCGAAACAATCTCTTCCGATCTAGCCTCAATAGCATCTGCGATTTTCAACAGTGCGAGCTGACGCTCACCAGGAGTCGTTTGCCCCCAGGTCTCAAAGGCGCGTTCTGCGCTCACAAAGGCTGCGTGAACTTCGGCAGCGGTGGAAATTGGAGCTTGGGCATATGTACTGCCGGTTGCCGGTTCAACGACGTCCAAAGCCTCAGCCGCGTGTGACTGCACATATTCGCCATCCACGAAGTTCTGCAGAATGGTCACTAACTTATCCTCTCGGCGAATTCATCAGGGCCATGCCGATGGCCAGCTGTGCCCGGTGTAGCCGGGTCACCAGTTCACCCTGGCGAATGCCAAGCGCTTGGGAGACATCTGACATGGTGCGCTTCTCGAGCAAGATTCCCTGCGCCACAACCTTGAGAGCTTCCGGCAACTCTTCGATTGCAGCTCGCAGCTTTGCGACCGGAATCTTCGACAGGTCCGGCGCTGGGTCGTCCTCAAAAGAAATGTCTAGATCAAAAAATGAGTTGCTCATGTGGCTCTACCTTTCCAGTGCTGATCTGTAATTTTGGACCACGGATCGATGTCCAATACCGACAACTCCAACTAAAACACCTTCTCGGGTGAATTCAAAAACGCAGTCCCCTGAAATGTCTCCGTGCACCAACTTAGATTCGTCGGCAAGGTATGACATGCCAAGTCCGAAAATGTGCATGTCAAACTGATCGCTCCAAAAAGAGGGCAGTGGTCGGAAGACTTCGACAGTCGCTTCGATCGAGTTATAGCTAGCGGCAATTTGCTGTCCAACAAATTTGGCTGACTCGGTTGGGATATTCCAGTGCTCAATGCGGCGCGGAGTTGCGTCAAAGATCGGATTTGGAAATCTAGCCACATCCCCAACGCCAAAAACATTTGGCCATGATCCGCCGGAGGCCCGAACTGCTCGCAGAGACCCGTCGCAGAGCAGGCCATCTGTTATGTCAAGGTCGTTGCCGGCCAGCCACTCGCAGTTTGCCTCTGAGCCAATTGCTTCGACCAAACTGTCGCAGCGGACAGTGCTGCCATCACTCAAGGCCACGGCTTCAAGCCGATTTGAGCCAATTAGTTCTATAACGGTTGCCTGCATGTGGAAAGTAATCCCTTGTGCTTCTAGCCTGAGTTTGACGACTGCTGAAAGCTTTTCTCCGAGTGCTCGATCCATTGGGGATTTTGAAGGCGAAACAATGTGGACTTCGCAGCCCAACTTGGTTGCGGTAGCAGCCACTTCACAAGCGATAAAGCCGGACCCGACAATCACAATCTTGCTTCCAACTCCAAGCTTTGAGCGCAATGCCTTGGCATCCTCGAAGCTGCGCAATGCATGACGCTCGCCTGGGAAGGATTCAAATCCCAGTCGTTTAGACCTTAGCCCGGTCGCAATAATGAGGTGTTCAAAGGAAACTTGTTCTCCCCCGCTGATGGTGATGTGTTGATTGCTTAGGTCAGCCGTAACTGCCTCAGCAGATAGGTTCCACTCAACATCAGCGGTAGCTGAACGTTGCGGAAATGCCACCTCAGCAAAGTCAATCTCCGCGGCTGAAAGCAGATCTTTGGAAAGCGGAGGTCTGTTATATGGTGGATGGCCCTCGTTGCCGAAGATCCTTACTGGTCCCGTATATCCGAATCTCCGCAGGCTTTCTGCCAATCGCAGGCCACCCATAGAGGCACCAACGACGACTACTCCTTCGGACACGGTCGTGAACTAATCGACGATGAAGATCGCCTGCATTGGGCAAACATCTATTGCTGCTTCGATGTTTCCCAACTCAGAATCGTCTGCCGTTGCAACGTACTCCAGCTTGTCGTCCTCGTTCAGCTTGAAAATGTTCGGTGCCTCAAAAACACACTGCCCATAGTGCTGGCACTTATTCATATCCACGTTAACTTTGATCATTTTTTCTCCTCGACTGTCGATGGATAGAGGTCTTTGGAAGGGGTTCTGATTCCTCTGAACTCCCAGTCGCCACCCATGGCTGTGGAGATGACCTCTTCGCTCTCGGTGGGCGGTGCTCCGACGTCGGTCCTGATTGGAGTTGGACCAACAACGATGTGGTTTGTAAGTCGGC
>CANESN010000054.1 GCA_947441105.1 Micrococcales bacterium | reverse complement strand
CCCGCTCACCGGGGAGAAGCTCCACGACATTCAGGCCTTCAGTGCCGACGAAGTCAAGCACGCATTTCAACTTGGTCGAGTGGTGCAACCTAGCTGGGCAAAATCCGTCCAACATCGCGCACTGGTTGCCAAAAAATTGGCTGCGATCTTGGCAAAAGAGCAGGATGCCATGATGGACCAGCTCCAGGCAGAAACCGGTAAGTCCCGCTCCCACGCCTTTGAAGAGGTTGCCGGAGCACTTGGTGCCATCTCCTACTACGCCAAGGTTGCCCCGAAGCTTATGCGCCGCAAGCGTGTTAAGGCAGGCGTTCCAGTTATGTTGACTGCATTTGTTGAGCCTGCCCCAGTTGGCGTGGTTGGCATCATCACACCTTGGAATTACCCGCTGGCGCTAACCATGATGGATGTCCTGCCAGCTCTTATGGCCGGCAACGCCGTGGTCCAGAAGGCGGATAATCAAACTGCCAAGACCGTCGCTTTCGCCAGAGGATTGGCTATCAAGGCTGGAGTCCCAGAAGCGATTTGGCAGGTGGTGCAAGGTGATGCCAATGAGGTTGGCAACGCCGTAACCGACAACGCTGATTACGTTGCTTTTACCGGTTCTACTGCGACCGGCCGCATCGTCGCAGAGCGCGCTGCCAAGCGACTCATCGGCTACAGCCTGGAACTTGGTGGCAAGAATCCGATGATCGTGCTTCCTGGTGCAAACCTCGAGCAGGCTGCAGAAATCGCTCTTGGCTCAGCCTTTGGTAACGCCGGTCAGCTCTGTGTTTCTATCGAGCGTCTCTACGTACCAAATAAGGTAATCGCTGAGTTTGCAACTATTTTGAAGCGCCGAATCGAGTCCATGACTGTTGGATCTTCGGATACCTTTTCGCACGATGTCGGATCCCTCACCTCGAAAGCTCAGATGGATCGAGTCTCTGGTTTTGTTGATCGCGCGGTTGCCGAGGGTGCCAAGGTTCTGACCGGAGCCAAGCGCTTGGAGAACCTAGGTCCAAACTTCTACGCTCCAACGGTCTTGACCGCAGTTCCTAAGACTGCAGAGATTATGACCAAGGAAGTCTTTGGACCGGTCATGGCCCTGGTTGGGTATGACTCACTGGACGAAGCAGTAGAGCTTGCTAACGCGACCGAGTTTGGACTAAACGCCTCGGTGGTTGGAGATCGCTCCAAGGCACTTGAGATCGCATCTAGGTTGATGGCCGGTTCGGTGAATATCAACGAGGGTTACCGAGCCAGCATGGCTTCTATGGCAGCCCCAATGGGCGGTATGAAGCAGTCTGGAAATGGAAGACGTTCTGGACCTCATGGACTACTTCGTTTCACCGAGACTCGCACTATTGGTGTGGCAAATAAGTTGCCAATTGGATTGCCCACCAGGGCAAAGGAATACAAGGTCATGGCTCCGCTGATGACCAAGCTCACAAAGTGGATTTAGGTAGCTTCCCGGTCAAACGGCGCAGATTCGCCAACATTCAGAGGTTCTTGGACTCTAGGGCGATTTAGCTTTTCGGCGGCATTTGGCTCACGCAACGGCTCGCGCAATGCATCGCGAACAATTCTTCTAGGGTCATACTGACGCGGGTCTAGCTTTTTCCAGTCCAGGTCTTCAAAACCATCGCCAAGCTCGGACTTCATTTGTGTCTGAGCGTTGTCCACCATGCGTCTGGCCTTCTTGATCCACTCCGCTAGCTGCTTGGAGTAGTGTGGCAAACGCTCAGGTCCAATAATCAAAACAGCAAGCAGCGCGAGCAGAATGAGTTTCTCAGCGCTTAGACCAAACATCCTTTGAGTTTACTGCTTTCGAATCCGGGCTTTGCAGGCAATACCTACCTATGCTTAGAGACATCATGATTGACAAAATATCGAGCTGGAAATTCGCCGAAGACCATGCCGTCGAACCTGCTGCGATTGTTGAAGCCAGGCACCATGCCGACCAACTCGGAGTTGAGTCAATCACCCCAGCCTCCGGTGCTCAGTTAGCAGTTCTGGCTGCAATCTCGAAGGCCAAGAACATTGTTGAGGCCGGCACGGGAGCTGGTGTCTCTGGACTTTGGCTACTCAGTGCCTCAAAGGACTCCATCCTCACCACAATTGACAATGAGCCGGAATACCAAAATGTTGCTCGCAAGAACTTTGCGGCTGCAGATATTCCTGCCAGCCGGATTCGCGTTATCACCGGCAAGGCCAAGGCGGTCATGGGAAACATGGCCGAGAGCGGCTACGACCTGGTGTTTTTGGACATCGATCCATTGGAGGTAGAAGAACTTCTTCCGACTGCGGTCGGCTTGATTCGACCGGGTGGTGCTTTGGTTATCTCTCACGCGCTCTGGCGGGATCGCGTCCCCAACCCAACTCTTCGTGATGATGAGACATCGGCATTGCGCGCGACAATCAAATCATTTTCAAACGTGACTGGTTTTTTCTCAAGCATCTCCATGGTTGGAGACGGCTTGCTGCTTATCGCAAAAGCCGAGTAACTACTTCTTGATTGCGCCGGCTAGAACTTTGTGAAGTTCAGTTGCTTCGGCTTCATTGACAGAGACGACTAGGCGTCCGCCACCCTCAAGTGGGACTCGAATGATGATTAGGCCGCGTGGTTCGCGTTCTGCCTCCATTGGACCGTCTCCGGTGCGAGGCTTCATTGCTGCCATAAGAACTACTCCTGGGTATTGCGCGGAAGCAACAATTATCCCAGAAACACGGCTAGAAAGCCAAATTAGTTTCCGCTAAGCCAGCTCCGTAAACCAGCTTCGCAGTCAAAAAGATGCCCCACTGGAACGTTTTCGTTGTCGGCGTGAGCCAAAGATGGGTCACCGGGACCGTAGTTGACCGCTGGGATTCCCAAGGCGCTAAAGCGCGCAACGTCCGTCCAGCCATATTTAGGCCTTACTTCTGAACCGAGTGCGGCAATAAAAGCCTGCGCCTGCGGGGTGTTCAGGCCCGGTCTCGCGCCAACGGCAAGGTCAGTAACCGACACCTCAAAACCTGCAAAAAACTGTCGCATCAGCGATTCTGCTTCCGCACCGGAGCGAGAAGGAGCAAAGCGGTAGTTCACCGTCAGAGTTGCTAGGTCTGGGATGACGTTGGTGGCAATTCCAGCGTGAGCCAAAACTGCGTTCAGGCTCTCGCGGTATTCCAGTCCGTCGACATTCAAGGTTTCCGGCTGATAAGAAGCTAACTTTTCGAGAATGGGTGCGAGTTTGTGGATTGCGTTCTCGCCCATCCAAGGTCTTGCGGAGTGTGCCTTTTTGCCAGTTGCTGAAACCTCAATACGAATGGTGCCGTTGCAACCACCCTCGATCAGAGCGCTGGTTGGTTCACACAGCACAGCAAAATCACCCTGAATCAGATCCGGGCGGTTGCGAACCAGGCGGCCAAGACCGTTTAGGTCACTGGCAACCTCTTCGTTGTCATAGAACACCCAGGTGACATCAAACTTTGGCTCGGTTAGTTCCACAGCAAGCTTCAGCATTACAGCCACGCCTGCCTTCATATCCACCGTGCCGCGACCGATGATTACCTGCTCGCGCTCAAAGTGATGCAGCTTGGTCGGAAGATTGTTCGCGATCGGAACGGTGTCTAGGTGCCCGGCGATCACAACCCTGGACTCACGCCCGAGATTTGTGCTGGCGACAACTGCGTTTCCAGCCCTAACCACGCTTAGGTGCTCACGAGAAGAAAGCAGCTTTTCAACCTCATCGGCGAGCGCCGACTCATTGCCGGAGACCGATTCGATGTCGCAAATCGCCATCGTGAGCTCAACAAGGTTGGAAGTATCAAGTGCCATGGCAAAAAGGCTACCTGTATTCTGGTGAGGATGAGCGCGACATACCTAACTGATAAGGCCTGGGGCCACGGATTGGCAACCATTGCCCAAGATGGCACCGTCTTGGACGCCTGGTTCCCAGAACCAGCCGTTGGCGAAGCGCCCAAATCAGACCTGCAGTGGTTTTCGCCAAGAGAACTTGACGAGCTGGTTGGCGTTGACGAATTGCGCAACGTGAGAACCGAAGTGATTCGCGTGGAGATCGAACTTTCAAATCCGGTGACCTCAACCCAGGATGCCTACCTACGACTTCAACTCCTTTCTCACCTGTTGGTGCAGCCAAACACCATCAATCTTGAGGGCCTAATCCCAAACCTGCCGATTGTGGCATTTACCAATCGCGGTGTGATGACCCTCGAAGATTTTGAAGCCAAGACTGTAACTCTTCGCAACCACGGCGTGATTGCCCACTCAATCGATAAGTTTCCAAGACTGATTGACTACGTGGTTCCTAAGAAGGTCCGCATTGCCGATGCCAATCGGGTCCGCCTTGGTGCCCACCTCTCCCCCGGCACAACTGTTATGCACGAGGGTTTTGTGAACTTCAACGCCGGAACCCTGGGAACCTCCATGGTTGAGGGCCGCATCTCGCAGGGTGTTGTGGTTGGCGATGGCTCTGACATTGGTGGTGGTGCATCGATCATGGGAACCCTTTCCGGTGGCGGAAAGCACAAGGTTTCAATCGGCAAGCGCGCCCTGCTTGGGGCTAACTCCGGTGTGGGAATCTCGATTGGCGACGATTCCACCGTGGAGGCAGGTCTCTACATCACCGCCGGCACCAAGGTGACCCTGAAGGTTGATGGCAGAAGCCAGGTTGTAAAGGCAGCAGAACTCAGTGGGCTTCCGGGGCTGCTATTTAGAAGAAATTCTCAAACCGGAGCCGTTGAGGCGATTGCCCGCGAGGGTCAGGGTATTGAGCTAAACAGTGAATTACACGCCTAGGAACTAACCGAGTCCCAACCGCGCGCCTGTAAAACAACTCCCCCGAGAGTTACCGCTTCCTTTTGGCGCTTTACAACCTCACCAATTACCTTGAAGCCCCTTGGGATCTCAGAGTCTTTGGGGAAGGTCGCCAACAGTGCGTGATCTTCTCCGCCGTAAAGCACCCAATCCAATGGGTCTCGAACTAAGTCATCTCGGGCGTCCATAGACTGCGCGGCCAGCTCCAGAACGGCTGCGTAGCCCTCCAACTTGGTGCGGTCCAGCTCGATTGATACATCGGATGCCTCAGCCAAGCGGTTGCAGTCCAAAGCCAGTGAATCCGAGACATCCAGCATCGCTGTTGCGCTCTTAGCGGCCAATGCTCCAAGTTCAATCGGTGGAGTTGGGCGAAGCTGCACCGCAACCCACTCGTCATAAGCCTTGGCGAGCGACTTATCTTGGTGTAGCAAAAGGTCCAAGCCACACGCAGCACGACCCAAGGTGCCGGCTAGAGCGACTTTGTCACCTGGATTGGCACCTGAGCGCAATACTGGATTAGCACCCGCGAGATGGCCGTGTGCAGTCACAGCAATCACAATTTGCTCACCGGAGGCTAGATCTCCCCCGACAATCTCACACTCTGGCGCTAGCTGGTTGCAACCGGACTGTAATCCGCGAGCAAAATCTTCCAACCACATCTGGGTGGTGTCTCGGGTGATGACCATTGCGACCACCAAAGCGATGGGCTTTGCTCCCATGGCCGCGACATCTGCGACATTGCTGGCTACCGCTTTGAACCCAAGGTCATAACCGGATGAAAAGTCGTTTCTGAAGTCGTGACCCTCAACCATGGTGTCGGTGGTAACCACAAAGCGGCCATCGCTCACTGCAACTACCGCAGCGTCATCGCCGGAACCAACCAAGGTGGTCTCCACCTTGCGAAAGTTCTTCACCGCAAGCTTTAGCGCGGCAACTTCGCCTAGTTCAAATACGGTTGGGCCTGAATAATTCACAAACCAACGCTAGCCTGTATTTGATGCGAAAACTTCTGCTTCTACTGCTAATTCCGCTGCTTAGCGGCTGCGCTGCCACCTTAAACCTAGAGCCGGCAGCCATGGCAAATGACCCTGCGTGTGCGGAGGTTTCGGTTCGCTACCCTTCTTCGATTGGGGAACTTGCCCAGCGCTTCACCAATGCCCAGGCCACCTCGGCCTGGGGTGAGCCGACCGCGATCATCGTCAGGTGCGGGCTTGAGCTGGTTGAGGTTTCACAGTTGAGTTGCGTGAGCGCAGCTGGAGTGGACTGGTTGGTTGATGACT
>CANESN010000053.1 GCA_947441105.1 Micrococcales bacterium | reverse complement strand
GCGCCGACAGCCCAGAACCGCGAGACAGAGCGAGTAGAACCGTCTCGGCTTGGTCTTCTAGGTTGTGACCAAGCAGCACCAAATCCGCGGCTTGAGAGATGCGTACTTTCTCAAACGCCTGGTAGCGAGCATCCCTGGCCGCAGCCTCCATGCCGGTTCCAGAAAGCTCGACCTCTACCTTTTCGACAATCACCGGGCTCAGGCCAAGCTCCTCACAGGTCTGTTTGGCCTTGGCGGCAACCTCAGCACTGCCATCTTGCAGTTGGTGGTCAACAATGACTGCCCCCGCCGTAAACCCCATTCGAGGGGCTTCAAAGGCCGCGGCAGCAGCCAGTGCGATCGAATCTCCACCGCCAGAACAAGCCACCAAAACCAGCGATCCTGCCGGCAAACCAAGACTTTCGAGCTGCTCGCGAACAGCGCGTCTGGCATCGGCCATGGCCGGAGTGAGCCTTGGACGCTGTGTCATCTGTCTCGATTCGGTAATCTTTATTACAGAAGCCTATTGAGGAGAAGCCGTGTCTTACGACGTAGTTATTGAGATTCCAAAGGGAAGCCGCAACAAGTATGAGGTTGACCACGAAACCGGTCGAGTCTATTTGGACCGCGTGCTGTTTACCCCGTTCGTCTACCCAACCGACTACGGCTTTTTTGAGAACACCCTCGGTGGCGATGGAGACCCGCTAGACGCCCTTGTGCTGTTGGAATTCCCACTGTTCCCAGGCGTTGGCGTGAAAGTTCGCACTGTTGGCATGTTGGTTATGGAAGATGATGGCGGAGTTGACGAGAAGGTTCTCTGTGTTCCAGTGAAGGACCCACGCTGGAGCCACATCCAGGACCTTGGCGACGTTAGCTCTCAGGTCAAGAATGAGATCGAGCACTTCTTCTCTCACTACAAGGACCTAGAGCCTGGCAAGTGGGTAAAGATTCAAGGCTGGAAAGACAAGGCTGCAGCCGAGGAAGTTATCGCTGCGGCATACGCCAACTACAAGCACTAGGGCGATAAGTTTGGGCTATGCATAGCCCAGAAACTTCTTCCATCGACGTTGGAATCATTGAGCTTTTAGATAACTACTTTGAGGTTATCCACGCCCAGGACATGGACCTTTTTGACAAGGTCTTCCATGTTGACTGCACCCTCTACGGGGTAAATGACAACCAAACCGTGCTTCGCCCATACCTTGCCTATCGCGAAGCAGTAGCCAATAGACAATCTCCAAAGGAACTTGGCAATCCGAGAAAAGACGAGATTCTTGATTTTGATCAGATCTCCGAGAACATGGCGTGGGCCAAGGTTCAGCTGCAGCAGTTTGGCGGCGTAATGCAGGACTACCTAAACCTGGTGAAGCTTGATGGCAAGTGGTGGATCATCGCCAAGCTCTACGAGCAGGTTGGCACCTACTAGTTAGCTGTCGGCCTTGCTGCGTATGGGAAAAGCTCACCGTAGCGAACCGGCACAATTCGAACAGTTCTAGCTGGGTTTGGTGCCTCGAGCATCATGCCGCCGCCAAGGTAGATAGCGGTGTGGTACTTATCCCCCGAGAAACTCGATGACCTAGTCCACCAAATCAAATCTCCGCGCTGAGCGTCCTGGAATGGCACCAGTTTCTGGTTCGAAGCCATGATGTTGAACTGCGCGGTTGCCGAGTGCCAACCGATGTAAACACCAACTGAGGCATAGCTCTTCATCGTGATACCCGAGCAGTCCCAGATATCTGGGCCCGAGCCACCAAGCACATATCGCTCACCAAGCTGCGCTGAAGCAAAACCGATAGCGCGCTCAACCAAGTCGCTGTTTGGTGCGCCAACGGTGTATAGCTCAGGTGCGGTAGGAGCATCCTTCACCGCGTTCTGGCGACGCTCGGCCTCAAGACCCTCGCGACGCTGACGCTCAAGATCCGATGCGGTGTCCTTCAAATTGGCCAGCTGCCCCAACATCGATGCGCGTTGCGACTCCGACTCGTTCACCTTTGCAATAACTGCATCGGCTGCTGCCTTGGCCTCACGATAGAGCTTCTCGGATGCAGCTCTTCTGGTTTCTAGTTCGGCCTGAGCGCTTGAGAGCTCAGCAGCAAGCGCTTTGGCATCAGACTGCTTTTGCATTGCCTGCTCATACATAACCTGGGTTCGCTGCGCTACGACATCGCTTGCTCCAAGCTGATACAGCAGCTCGTCGGAACTCTCCGGGTTGAAGAAAATCTCAAGTGTGGTGTTACCGCTGGTGCCCTGGCGATACATTCTGGCCACGATCTGACCCAGCATGGTCTTGGCTTCGCCGGCGTCTTCTTCGGCGGTCTTGACCTTGGCCTCAAGGCCCTCGACCTTGTCGGCCATGATCTTTACGGCTTGCTTGGCCTGGTTGTACTGCTCGTTCTTTTGAAGCGCTACCGACTCAAGCGCATCGGCCTCATCCTGGAGTGTGTTCAAGATGCCCTCGATGCGAGAAATCATCTTCTTTTTCTCTTCTACGTTGCGCTTGGCGGCGGCAACCTCGGCAGCGGTTGGGTAATCCGGAACCGCATAGGCAGGTGAAAGTGCAAATCCAGTGGCGATGAGAATCATGCCGGCAATGGCAGCGATGATTGATTTAGAGCGCTTTGGCATGACACCTCCTACCGTCAAATCTAACCCGAACTTTCAAGTATCACCTGAGAGTTTCCAATGTGTTGCGCAACATGCCTTTTAACGGGTAATGTTGTGCCTCGGTGCTTTTGAAGAAGCCAGCTTCGCGGCCCCATCGTTTAGTGGCCTAGGACGCCGCCCTTTCACGGCGGTAGCACGGGTTCGAATCCCGTTGGGGTCACTCGGGCGATGTTGAAAGTACCACTCTGGCTCCGTAGCGCAGTTGGTTAGCGCGCCGCCCTGTCACGGCGGAGGTCGCGGGTTCAAGTCCCGTCGGAGTCGCTTCGCTTATATAGCGAATGGGGAGAATTCTCTCCAGGCTCTGTAGCTCAGTTGGTAGAGCGAACGACTGAAAATCGTTAGGTCACCGGATCGACGCCGGTCGGAGCCACCGCACAGAGAGGCGGACAGTGACGATACTTTTCGGACTACTGTCCGCCTTTTCTTATGGTTATGCCGACTTTGTTGGAGCACTCGCTGCCAAAAAAGTAAGAGCAATCACTGTCACCACAATCGCCTTTGTTTTTGGCTTGGTTATCTCAGCTGGACTCAGCATTTTCGTCGGCGCTAATTTCAGCCAAGCCGCAATCACCTCCGGAATCTATGCCGGAATTGCCTCTGGCATCGCAATCACCTGCCTCTACGCGGCACTGGCGCTGGGTCCAATATCGATTGTCAGCCCGCTAACTGCCGTGCTGAGCGCGCTGATCCCTGTGGCCTACGACCTGGCAACTGGAGCAAAGCTTGGATCATTTGCATTGGTAGCGATTGTCCTGGTTTTGGTGGCAGTGGTTTTGGTGGCATTTGTGCCAGGCCAAGACTTCAGACTTCCATCGCTTCGTGCGGTGCTCTATTCACTGGGTGCCGGAGTTGGCTTCGCGGGTGTCTTCGTTTTTCTTGATGGAGCCCCGAGCGACAGCGGACTTTCGACCCTCATCGTGATGCGCATTGTCGGCATTGCTTTGATGCTTGTCGGCTTGACCTTCGCCTTCTTCAGGTACCGTCCTAAGCAGTTTTTGGAGACCGAGGTCTTTGGTCGCTCCCTAATCTGGTTGGTGTTGCTTGCAGCATTGGGTGATGTGCTTGGCAACGTGTTCTTCTTGGTCGCTACCCGTGCCGGCGAGTTGGCTATTGCGGCGGTGCTTACCTCTTTGTATCCGGTGGGAACAATCCTGCTGGCGCGTATAGTGCTCAAGGAGCGCATTGCTAAAAGCCAGTCGCTCGGAATCGTTTTAGCAATTGGGGCGTGCGTCCTAATTGCAATTGGAAAACCCGCCTAAGTCAGGAAAAAATGTCTCAAACCAAAAACCGCTGGATCGCTCTGGTCTTTATCTCGATGGCCATCTCTTTGGTGATCATCGACGGCACCATCGTCAACACCATTTTCCCCGCGGTCATTGAGGACCTAAGCCTCAGCTCAACCGAGGTGCAGTGGGTCCAGGAAAGCTACGTGCTGGTTTTTGCATCGCTACTTTTGGTTTGGGGATCGCTAGCCGACCGCTACGGCCGCAAGCTGCTTCTGGTAGTTGGAATCGTGATCTTTGTGGCTGCTTCGGTATGGGCGGGAAACACCGATAGCGCCGAGACCATGATTTTGGCCCGTGTGATCCAGGGCATTGGTGGCGCCATGGTTTTGCCAACCACTTTGTCTTTGGTGAATGCGAATTTTGAGGGTAAAGAGCGCGGTATTGCCTTTGCTATCTGGGGTGCCACCATCGGTGGAATGGTTGCGGTTGGACCGGTGCTTGGTGGCTGGTTGGCCACCGACTTCAGCTGGCGCTGGGCGTTTTTGATCAACTTGCCACTCGGCGTGATCATCGTTGCTGGACTTTGGTACTACCTCGGAGAATCCAAGTCCGAGCAGCGCAAGGGTGGCATCGACTGGGTCGGTGCAATCATCTCGGTGGTTATGTTCTCAACCTTGGTCTTCGGTCTTATCGAAGGTCGCGTTTACGGCTGGTGGGAGCAAACCAAGAACCAGTTCGAACTCTTTGGCTTTGTTTGGCCAGCCGATGCCATTTCTGTGATCCCGGTTTCGCTTGCTATCTCAGTTGTCTCAACCGTGCTGTTTGTGCTTTGGGAGCGCAAGCGCGAGGCTGCGCACAAGAACGTGCTGCTAGATCTAAACCTCTTTAGCATCGCTTCATTTAGAAACGGTTCTATCGCCGCCGCCATCATCTCGATGGGTGAGTTCGGAATCCTGTTTGCCATTCCACTTTGGCTTCAGAACGTGCTTGGCCTGAGCCCAATTAGCTCCGGTTTGGTATTGCTATGGCTAGCCGGTGGTGCATTTATGGCTTCAGGTATTGGTGGAGCGCTTTCGGGCAAGCTGCCTGCACACCGCGCCGTGCAACTGGGTGTGCTCCTTGAACTAGTTGGTGTTGCCGGTGTTGGCTTCTTCGCTTCTCCTGAGATTGGTTGGGTCGGCGTTGCGCCGTTCCTGTTCATCTACGGAATCGGTATCGGCCTGGCAACCGCGCAGCTAACCGGTGTGATTATGGTCGATGTCCCGATGGACAAGATTGGCCAGGGTTCTGGCTCACAGTCAACCGTGCGTCAAATCGGTTCGGCCTTGGGTATTGCGGTTTTGGGTTCGGTGCTTTTCACCGGAACCCAGATTTCGTTTGAGGACAAGCTTGCTGGCCTAAATGTTGAAACCAGCCAATCTGTGGTCTTGGTTGACGCAGTAGTCGAATCAGCCGGTGGTGCAATTCCTCAGCTAAGCGAAGCTCTTCAGGCTCAGCAGGTGCCACAAGCTGCAGCTGATGAAATCCAGGTTGCTGCCGGGGAGGCATTCACCGAGGGTGCGAAGTGGGCAGCATTTGCAGCCGCGTTGTTCTTGCTACTGGGCTTTGCCTCTACCTTCAACCTCTCGAGTCGAGTCAGGAAAGAGTAGTATCCGCGAAGTGGCAAACCGCATCGTAGATGTACTTGCCTAAACCTTTGCGGTAGCCCTCATAGTTCTCGTTGAAACCGGTTGGCAGCACGTAGCTCATCGCGAGTGACTTATAGCTCTCGCGGTTTGGGGTCCAGAACTGCAGGCAAAAGTCGTAGTGCTTTTGGATCGCCTGCTGCATCTGTGCTGAGTCATATTTCAGCCCGGCATCTAGGTGCTGAACCATCTCCAGGGTGATGGCATCAAACTGCGCTGCAAACTGCTGGTTCTGCTCTTTGCTGTAATCGTTTTGGTGGTAGCTTCCGGCTACAAAACTTTCATCGTTCATGATTTCTAGAGCATAGCCAGCCAAGAACCGATAGGTTGTTTAGGTGCCAATCAAAGCCAAATTACTCGGGTATGTTTTCCTCGGCGGAGCGCTCGGAGCCATGCTGCGCTATCTCATTTTTGAGGCAATGGCTGGCCTAGCGAGCTACCCAACCTATGAACTAATCGCTCTGTTTATTGTGAATCTAACCGGTGCTTTCTTCTTGGGAATCACCGCGAGATACCCATACTTCCAGCTTGAAACCTGCCGCAATCTCTGGGGGGTTGGCTTCGCAGGTTCCTTTACGACCATGAGTGCGCTCACGCTCTGGATCGATTACCAAGGTCTGG
>CANESN010000052.1 GCA_947441105.1 Micrococcales bacterium | reverse complement strand
GGGCTTACGACCGAAATAAGATTCATAGATATATCTAACGGGGTTTTAGCCCCAAAGATTTCCCACTGAGCCCAATTGGTAATGCTGCGATCTGCTTGGCGAGCTCAAAAATTTGCCTGGAAATCTCGTGTTCGGGGTTTGAAGCCACCAGCGGCACACCGTTATCCGAGGACTCTCGCAGCTCGCTACTGATCGGCAGCTGGGCCAACAGCTCGACAGTTTGGCCACTAAGGGCACTCAAGCGATCGGCCACGGCTTTACCGCCGCCTTGGCCAAAGATGTATTGGTTTCCAGAATCGCTTGGTAGGTAGCTCAGGTTTTCTATCACTCCAAGGATTTCCTGGCCGGTCTGCAAGCCAATCGCACCGCTTCGCTCGGCCACTGTGGCAGCGGCAGACTGCGGGGTAGTAATCACCAGCGAGCGTGCTTTTTTCAAAAGTTGGCCAAGGCTAATTGCGACATCTCCGGTGCCGGGAGGAAGGTCTACCAGTAGGTAGTCCAGATCACCCCAGTAGACATTGGTTAGAAACTGCTCAATTGCCCTATGCAGCATCGGTCCTCGCCAACCAACCGGTTGGTTGTCGGTGACAAAGAATCCAATCGACATCACCTTCACGCCAAATGCAATCGGCGGCAAAATCAAATCGTCCAGCTGAGTCGGATTCTCGCTAATGCCCAGTTGTCCAGGGATTGAGTATCCAAAAATGTCGGCATCTATCAGGCCAACCTTGTGGCCGAGGGAAGCCAGTGCAACTGAGATATTCGTGGTTAGCGTGCTCTTTCCGACACCGCCTTTGCCGCTTCCGACAAAGATCACCTTGGTGAAGTTATCGTCTTGGGCGAACGGGTTGAAACGAACCGGTGCATCGCCGCGCAGCTTTACCTTCAGTTCATCGCGCTCTGCCTGGGTCATAACAGACATGGTTAGTTCAAAAGAAGAAAAGCTCTCACTCAGCACCTCGCGAACATCGCGCTCTATTTTCTGCGCTGCCGGGCAACCTGCAATCGTGAGCTTTACGATGACCTGGGCTGTGGTGTTTGTTTCAGAGGTGATCTCCACCATCCCGAGCTCGGTGATTGGGGCTCTGAGTTCTGGGTCAATAACCAGCTTCAAAGCGGCTAGCGCTTTGCTCATTTGGTCTTTTTAGGCTTGGTCTGCAGCTCTTCTAAAAGCTCTCGCACCACATCGCGCAGTTCATCCTTGACGAAATCCTTGGTGGCAACTTCATCCAGGGCAAGCTTTAGCGCTGCGACCTCACGGGCGAGGTATTCGGTGTCAGCTAGGTTTCGCTCAGCTCGCTGACGATCCTGCTCAAACTTCACTCGGTCTCGGTCATCCTGGCGGTTCTGGGCCAAAAGAATCAAAGGTGCTGCGTAGGAAGCCTGCAGCGAGAGGATCAGTGTCAAAAGGCTAAAGTTCAAAGCTCTTGGGTCGTACTGAGCATCTACCGGTGCCAACGTGTTCCAAGAGAGCCAGATCATCACGATGATGGTCATCGTGATTAGGAACGCCCCGGTTCCCATTGCTCGGGCGAAGCTCTCCGAGATGCGGCCAATCGCCTCTTGGTTCATGCTTGGGGCACGGAATACTCTTCGAGCCTTTGGAGTCTCGAGAGGTGATTGATTTCTAGCCATCATCAGTCCTCACTTCTCCAGTCATCCGGTAGCAAGTGGTCCAAAACGTCGTCCACGGTAACAACACCGAGCATGTGTCGCTCGGCGTCAACCACCGGCAGGGCAACTAGGTCATAGGTCGCAAGGTCACGGTGAATCTGCGAAATGGAGGTATCGACGTGGATTGGCTCTTGCTCAGAATCCAGTAGCGATGCCAATCTTTCGTGCGGGGGATAGCGCAGAAGTTTCTGGAAGTGAACTACGCCTAGGTACTTACCGGTTGGGGTCTCATATGGTGGCAACGTCACGAAAACTTGAGCAGCTAGCACCGGCTCGACTTCTTTGCGGCGAATAAGTGCCATCGCCTCTGCCACTGTGGTGTCGGCAGCACAAATGATTGGCTCCGGGGTCATCATTCCACCGGCGGTATACGGTTCATACTTCAGAAGTTGGCGAATATCATCCGCTTCCTCTTGGTCCATCAGATCCAAAAGGGTCTCGGTGCGCTCTTTCGAAAGATTCTGCATAAGGTCGGCTGCGTCGTCAGGATCCATGAGATCTAAAACCTCGGCTGCACGCTCATCCTCGAGTTCGTTCATGATCTCGAGCTGCTCTTCTTCAGGTAGCTCTTCTAGTAGATCGGCTAGGCGCTCGTCGTCGAGCTCCTCTGCCAACGCGATCATTCGGTCTTCAGGAAGTTCCAGCACTGCGGTTGCCAAGTCTGCTGGTCGAAGGTCGGCGACTGTCGACAGTAGCTGCTGTGCATCTTGCTCAGCAGGATTTTGCTTGTTCTCCTGAACGTCTTGCCACATCACGAACTCAGTTGGCCCCTTGGCAAAAGGAAGGGCGGTGTTCTTGGGTCGGCGCACAAAAAGCTCGCTCAGTTCCCAGTCGCCGCGCTTGTTTTTCTCGATCGCGAAGTCTTCTATGGTGGCATCGCCGGAGCCATCCAGCAGGGTGACCTTGCGGCCGAGAATCTCAGCAATAGCCCTTACCTCTTGACCGCGCTGGGAGAAGCGGCGCAGGTCAATAAAGCCATTGGTCATCAGCTGTCCAGGCGCAATTGCGGTCACTCGTGCCACCGGAAGAAAGACCCTTCTGCGGCCGGAAATCTCAATCACAAAGCCGGTTGCGCGCGGAGGAAGAGACTTTCGGTACGCCATTAGAACGTCAATGACTTTTCCTACTCGGTCACCGAGTGGGTCAAAGACGCCACAGCTCGCCAATCTGGCTACGAATACTCTGGTTGCGCTCACAGAGATAACCTTATTCGCCAAATGCAAACTTCTGGCAAAATGCTCACATGACCGATGCCCGATCTAACCCTAAAAGTGGCCGTCCTGGACCTACCGTTCCCAAGGGCCACTCGCTTGGTGAGTTTCCAAATTACCAAGATGCCACCAAGTTGGTGGAACGCCTCATTGCTGGCGACTTCGCGCCAAATAAGATTTCTATCATTGGTCACGATCCAGTTTTGGTGGAGCGAGTGCGCACCCGCCTGGGCTACGGGCGAGTAGCGCTCTCAGGTGCTATCACCGGTTTTTGGATGGGTTTGATTTTTGCCCTTTTGATTGGCGCTGGGATTGAGGTTTCCCCAGAAGGCGGAATGAGCTATCTGCCGCAGCAGTTTTTCTCGGTTCTGGTGGTAGCGGCAGGCCTTGGCATGCTGTTCCAAATCATTAGATTCTCGACAACAAAAAACAAGCGATCGTTTTTATCATCGCAAATGCCAATTGCCACTCGCTATGAAGTCATCGTTCCAAACGAGGATGCGCTACCAGCACTTAAGATTCTAGGTTTAGCCGGCAGCTCCGAGTAGTTCCTGGGCATACCAGGCTTCAAGTTCAGCTGTGGTTCTTGGCAATGCGGCTGAGAGATTCTCGACACCGGTCTCAGTAACCAAGACGTCATCTTCGATTCTCACACCAATTCCGCGGAATTCCACCGGAACGGTTAGGTCATTGGCGTGGAAATAAAGCCCTGGCTCGATGGTGAAAACCATGCCTGGCTGCAAGATGCCCTCTTGATACATTTCGCGCCTGGCCTGTGCGCAGTCGTGCACATCCATGCCTAGGTGGTGGCTGGTGCCGTGCACCATGTAGCGTCGGTGGTGCTGGTTCTCCGCCTTTAGGGACTCTTCGAGGGTCACCGGCAAGAAGCCAAACTCGGACACCTTTTGCGCAATAACCTCAATGGCTGCGTTGTGGATGTCCTTGAACTTGATTCCCGGTTTAGCAATAGCAAAGGCGGCGTCTGCCGCGGCTAACACCGCATCGTAGATCTGCTTTTGCTGCTTCGTGAACTTACCGTTGACTGGAATGGTCCTGGTGATATCGGCTGTGTAGAGCGAATCAAGTTCGACACCGGCATCAACCAGAATCAGATCTCCCGGCTTTACCTCACCGTCATTGTTGGTCCAGTGCAGGGTGCAGGCGTGTGCACCGGCTGCCGCGATGGTTCCATAGCCAAGGTCATAACCCTCAAGACGTGCTCGGGAGTAAAAAGCGGTCTCGACCACGCGCTCACCGCGGGAGTGGGTCGTAGCTTTTGGAAGCGAGCGTGCGACATCACCAAATCCGCGAATCGAGACATTTACCGCCTCGCGCATTTGGGAAATCTCGTAGTCATCCTTGATGAATCTCAAGGTGGAGAGAGCTTCAGCGAGTTTGGCATTTTTGGGGGTAACCACCTTGCCGATTTTCTCCAGGTGCTTTGGCAACTTCGCCACGTCCTCGGTTTCGATACCGAGCTGGTTTGCGACCTGCAGAAGGCTTGGTCTTGCTCCAACCCAGAATTCACCAATCATTGGGTTTGCGAAGAACTCGTCCGAGTTCTTGTCTGCGGTTGGCATTAGATAAAGAGTTGAGTGGACCTTGGTCTTACGAGCATCAATCACCAATACCGAACCTGGCACGGTTGCAGAACCCCAACCGGTCAGGTGAGCAAATCCAGAGAATGGGCGATAGCGGTATTCATCGTCATTCGAGCGAACCTTTGGTTCCCCGGCCGCAATCACTAGAACCTTGCCTTTGAACTGCTTGGCAATTTCCGCTCTGCGCTTCTCGGTGAAGTCCGCAACCTCCCAACGAGAGGTTTCCTGCCCTTGAGAATCATCCCAACTGGATGCGATGTACTTCAGAAAGGTTTTAGATTGTGGCGTGCGCGATCTGTTGGTCGGCTTTGACTTTTTTCCCATGCCACTATTCTCTACCTGTGATCGACCTTCATGCACACACTAATTTTTCGGATGGCAAGGACACCCCCACCGAATTGGTGCAAAATGCCGCCCGGGCTGGGATTCAGGTGCTGGCAATCACCGATCACGACACCGTAGCCGGCTGGGATGAAGCGATTCAGGCTGCCCAGAACTTCGGCATTGGGTTGATACCCGGAATTGAAGTGTCAACTCGAGCGGTAACGCCATCTGGCCATGGCGTAAGCGTCCACATGCTGGCCTACCTGCCAGATCCAAATGATCAAGCACTGATTGGTGCGCTGAACCGCACCAAAGAATCCAGAATGGTTCGCGCTCGCGAGATGGTGTCGAGGCTCTCGAAGGATTACGAGATTGACTTTGAAATGGTGCTCAGGCAACTTCCTGAAGGTTCAACCATTGGCAGACCCGCAATAGCCGACGCTCTGGTCGAAGCGGGAATCGTGCCAACCCGCTCAGATGCCTTTACCTCGATTTTGCATCGGACTTCCAGCTACTACGTCTCGGAGAAATCCCTTGACACCATCGAGGCCATTGGTTTGATCAAGCGTGCCGGGGGAGTGCCCGTCATGGCTCACCCGCTAATTGATTTTCCTCCGGGTGCAAAGCGGGAGGATCTTCCAAGGGCCCACTTTGAAACTTTGATCGAGGCAGGACTGGATGGCTTGGAGGTGGATCACCGAGCTGTGCCAGATGTTGCCAGGCACTGGCTGAGGGATATGGCCCTAAAGCACAACCTGATTGTTACCGGTTCCTCGGATTACCACGGGGTGGGCGGCAAAGACAACCTTCTTGGCGAAAATGTCACTTCGCCCGAGATGCTTCAACGAATTATTGATCAAGCCTCAGGCTTTGAACCACTCACATAGTTGCGTGAGCGGTTGCGATCGCGCCTAGGTGCTTGCTTAGTCGGTTCGGTTCTGGCAGGTTGCTGCTGTCTTGGCTTTGAATCCCTTACCGGCTCTTTGGTTGAGCGGGCAATGCGACCCTTGGTGCCAGCCGCAATGCCGAGCTCCTCAAATAGGTGAGGGGAATTCGAATAGGTCTCTTGCGGCTCAGGCTTTTCCAGCTCGAGCTCGCGGTTGATGTGTACCCAGCGAGACATGTCGTCCCAGTCCACAAAGGTCACTGCAACGCCGAGCTTGCCGGCACGACCAGTTCTACCAATGCGGTGCAGGTAGGCCTTCTCGTCCTCTGGAACCGAGTAGTTGATCACGTGGGTTACGTCGTCAACGTCAATACCACGAGCCGCAACCTCGGTTGCCACCAAAATATCCTTTTTGCCAGCGCGGAAATTCGCCATTGAGCGCTCGCGAGCCTCCTGGCTCATGTCTCCGTGCAATGCAGTGGCATTAAAGC
>CANESN010000051.1 GCA_947441105.1 Micrococcales bacterium | reverse complement strand
TTAGCGCTTGCAACTGAAATGGGGCAGGGGTCCCAGTGTTGGAAGCTAGATGTAACTCCCATTGGTAGGGACTGGCTGGCTCGAACGTTCTCTTTGCCAGATAGTTTTGTGGTTTTTTTAAATAGCTCCCACTCTTTGGCGAGTAGCTCTGTAACTCTGTCTTGATTCAATTCACGAGAGGTATTAGGCACCACTCGGTATCCAGCAGGGTCGTGTTTTGGGTTATGCACTTGTGACACGAGTATCACTCCTTTGTGTTCACCCACTCTCGCACACTGTTTGAAAAATAGCGAATTGGCGACACGCGAGTTCGCTAATGGCCAAAGAAAGGCTTTATTTCGGGCTTTTAGAAATGTAAGAAGTCCAAATTGCGGATAGCCTGAAACCACCTCTAAAGAAAGGCGATAGGTGCAACTGCTGCTCGCCGATCAACTCGGACCACATTTTGAGCTCGAAGAAAAACTGCTGCTACCGATTGTTGACAGCCAATTTTCCAAGCGCAATTACCATCGCCAAAAAGCGCACCTGATTCGCTACGCGCAACTCGCAAGAGCCAAAGCTTCGAATGTTGAAACTGTTCGACTCGAAAGCTATCGAGACCTCAAAGACTTTCCTCAGCTCACCTCGATGGTCAGCGGATCCTCGAAATCCTTTGACGCGCTATCCGATTTGCTGAAACTAACCAAATTAGAAAACCCAGGCTTTTGCTCAGGCAAACAGGACTGGAACGCTTACCTTGCCAAAGCCGGCAAGCGACTTCGCTTGGAGGACTTCTACCGACTGCAGCGTCATCGACTTGACATTTTGATGGATAGCAAAGAACCGGTTGGCGGAAAGTGGAACTTCGATGAAGAAAACCGACTTCCTCCCCCAAAGCCAGGTCTTGGCCTTCCTTCTCCCTATCGCCCAATCGAGGACGAACTAGATAATCAGGTCAGGGCCGAGCTGGATGCACTCGAGAAAAGCGGTAGGGCAACATTCATTGGACTAGATGGTCCAAGAATTTTCCCTGGCGATCGCATTCAGTCATTGGCTGCGCTAAATGATTTCATTACAAATCGCCTAGATCTTTTTGGCCCGTACGAAGATGCGATGGATAACCGCGATTGGACCATGGCTCATTCGATGCTCTCGGTCCCGATGAATCTTGGTCTGCTCTCGCCACTTGAAGTAGTAAATGCCGCCGTTGATGCATACAAATCTGGGAGTGCTCGGCTGGCAAGTGTTGAGGGATTTGTCAGGCAAATCATCGGCTGGCGAGATTACGTTTGGCAGCTTTACTGGCACTTTGATCAGGACTACCAAGACCTCAACGAACTCGGAGCGACCGCAGAAATCCCAGCCGGTTGGCAAGACCTAACCGCCAAGGGCATAGACGCAAACTGTCTTTCCAGCACGTTGAAGGATATAAACGAACGAGCTTGGACCCACCACATTCCAAGACTTATGGTGCTGGGTAACACCGCCTTGCAGCGCGGCTTTGACCCTAAAGCGGTAAACGATTGGTTTATTGATGCCTTTGCCGATGGCACCCCTTGGGTGATGCCGGCAAACGTAATTGGAATGTCGCTCTATGCCGATGGAGGCAAGATGTCCACCAAGCCTTATACCTCAGGTGGTGCATACATCAACAAGATGAGTAACTACTGCGGCTCCTGCAAATTCAAACCAACCGTTCGCGTTGGTGAGGATGCCTGCCCATTCACAGCCGGCTACTGGAACTTCCTATCCAAAAACTCTGAGCGGTTGAAGTCCAACCACCGCATGAGCCAACCCATGGCTGGTCTTCGCCGGCTAACAGATTTGGAACAGTTGCTAAACCAAGAACAAAGCCGGGAATCGCTTTGAAAGGCCCTAGGTTTTAGACACTATGCCAAAAGAAATTACCGCGGGACTTACCATCCTCAAAGACAAAAGCCGGAAACCCGCGCTCTGTTTAGTCACCGGAGCCACCGGCTATATCGGTGGTCGGCTAATCGTTCAACTTCTTGAAGCCGGTTATCGAGTACGAGTCCTCGCTAGGAATCCACAGCGCCTCTCAACCCACACCTGGATTGATCAGGTAGAGCTTGTCGAGGGTGACGCCAATGACAAAGCAGCTCTTGATTCCGCGCTGTCCGGAGTCTCGGTGGCGTACTACCTACTGCATGCACTTTTGGTCAAGGGTGACTTTGAGCAGCTGGAGCGAGACATGGCGCAAGGCTTTGGGGACGCAGCTAAGCGAAACAAGGTAGGCAAAATCATTTACCTCGGTGGCATCATTACCCCTGGTCAAGATGCCTCCCCACACCTTCAAGCGAGGGTCGATACCGGTCGAATTCTTGCCGAATCTGGCGTCCCAACATTTGAACTTCGAGCCGGTGTAGTAATCGGTTCTGGTTCGGCATCTTTTGAAATGCTGCGCTACCTAACCGAACGTCTGCCCATTATGACCACTCCAAAGTGGGTAAAGAACCGCATTCAGCCAATCGCGGTTAGAGATGTTCTTCGCTATTTGGTTGGCACCGCCGGGCTAAGTGCAAAACAGGTCGGGGTTTACGAAATTGCAGGACCTGAGATCTTCACCTACGCAGACATGATGCAGGCATACGCCAAAGTCGCCGGGCTTAGAAAGCGCATCATCATTCCGCTTCCGGTGCTGACTCCAAAACTCTCAAGCGGTTGGGTGGGACTTGTGACTCCGGTTCCAATTACTCTGGCAAGGCGCTTGGTGGACAGCCTAAAGAATGAGGTGGTTGCAACTGACCAGCGCATTCGCAAACTGATTCCCGACCCTGAGGGCGGCCTAACCAACTTTGAGAGGGCGGTTGGCTTAGCGCTGGTAAAGATCAAAGAGGCCCGAGTGGAAACCCGCTGGTCAGATGCATCCTCCCCTGGCACACCATCTGAACCGCTGCCTACCGACCCGGATTGGGCAGGTGGTTCGCTCTACAAAGATGTCCGCATCACCCACACCAACGACTCCATTGAAGAGGTCTGGAAGCGAGTCGAGGCAATTGGTGGCGATAACGGTTACTCGACTGCGAGCTGGGCTTGGGAGCTGCGCGGAATCATGGACCGCCTGGTGGGAGGAGTTGGGCTCAGACGAGGCAGACGCGACCCCAACCACCTAGAGGTTGGCGATGCCCTTGATTTCTGGAGAGTTGAGCAGGTCATCCCTCAGCAGCTATTGCGACTGCGGGCCGAGATGAAACTGCCCGGTCGGGCATGGTTGGAATTTGACCTGGAAGTTGATTCCGCAACCAGCGGGACGATTTTGACCCAGGTAGCCATCTATGCTCCAAAGGGGCTATTTGGTCAGATCTACTGGTGGGCAGTTTGGCCCATGCACGGATTGGTTTTTCCATCGATGGCACGCTCACTGGCAAGGTCCAATAAAGTAACCAAAGGCTCCTAAATAAGTTAGTTGGTTGCAAATGGCAAACGTTCGCTGGGCAATGGTTGGAACCGGCCTAATGGCCGATCTAATTCTCCGGGACTTTCCCCTAAGTGAAAACACCGAGCTGGTTGCCTTGGTTTCACGAGACGCCGCCAAAGCGGATCAGAAGCTTGCCGAAGTTGGAATTAGCGCACTGAGTCTTTCCTTTGAGCAGGCAATTGCTCACCCTGAGATTGACCTTATCTACATCGCCTCCCCGCACTCCGAGCACTTCTGGATGGCGAAGGCGGCCCTTGAGGCTGGCAAGCACATTTTGGTCGAGAAGTCATTTATGAATTCGGCCGAAGAGGCCGAAGAGATTTATGCACTGGCTCGGAGAAAGAATCTTTTCTCGATGGAAGCGATGTGGACCAAGTTCCTGCCGCTGCACAATGAGCTGATCGAGATCGTGAAGTCCGGTCGCATTGGACAACTGCGTTTGATTGAAGCCAATTTTGGATTCTTGCGAACCTTTGACAACAACCACAGATTGTTCAACAAAGAACTTGGTGGCGGGTCGAGTCTGGACCAGGGCGTTTACACCACAACGCTAAACCGCTGGTTTGCCGACAGTCCGATCAAGCACCAGAGGACAGCTGGCTACAACTACCCAAATGGCGTCGATGCGCTGGCGATGACCAATTTTGAATTTGAGAATGGAGTAGCGGGGCGAGGTAATTCCTCACTTGCAACCGCACTTGGATTGGCAGCCCGATTGGTTGGTGATCTTGGAATCATTGAGATTCAAGAGGCGTTCTGGCACACCACGGATGCGGTTATCAAAACCTATGCGTCAAATAGCGATGTGGCAAAAGTTGAGCAACTCTCAAGACCGCGCAAGGGTGCGGGCTATGTCCACATGATTGAGGCAGTGAGCAATTCGGTGCTCAGTGGTGAAATTGAAAACCGCCAGCACACTCACGCCTTTAGCCTCGAGATCATGAGCTCACTAGACAAAACCCGCGCAGACCTGAGTTAGTTACTGAGGCTAGCTCCACACTGGTAGAACCGGTAAACCAGGTTGTCCATCGCCAACCGTTGATTAGCGCTTGCTCGATCCGACAGGTTGTAAACCGTGAAGATTAGCTCCGAACCGTCTTTAGCAATCAGGAACCCAGCCAGCGAATAACCGGTGCGGATGTAGCCGGTTTTAGCAAAGACCTTGCCCTTGGTGTCTAGCTTGCTGCCGGTGGCAAATCGGGATTTCAGTGAACCGCTCTGTCCTGAGACCGGAAGTCCCGCCTCAAGTGCTTCGTAGTCACCGACTCCTTGGTCGACTAAAACCAGCAGGTCATTGATCAAAGCGGCTGGAACCAGATTGAGCTTCGACAATCCCGAGCCATCGACTATTGAGATCTGCGAAACATCTAAACCGCGTTCCTTGAGGACCTTCTTATAGAGAGTGTTTAGCGAAGCCATGCTGCCATCGAGGCCGTACTTGATGCTCGCCACCCGGGCCAAAGCTTCGGCCAACGAGTTGTCCGAGACCCGAAGCATGTTGGCAATAAGTTCACTAACCGGGCGAGATTGCACGCTCGCGATTACCACCGAGTTGCTGGGTGCTTTGGCGATGCTGGCTTTCAAACCCGTTGCGAGGCCTTGCTTGTTCAGCGACGCAACAAACAGCTCACCTGCCTGCTTCACCGGAGTCGCGGTGCGCTGTGCGAGCCAACTGTTTGGATAGCGAGTGCTGGTTAGCCGGGCGGCATCGATTTGCAGCGCGGAAACCGCAGCCATGTAGCCGGAGGTCAAACCGAGCTTGCTCCAGGTTGGGTGCCACTCCTTATCGCCTCCAAAAAGCGAAGAGTCAACAGAGACAGCGGAAATGGAAACCGAACTGGCTTTTGCCCAGGCCGATATTTGTTTGGTCAAGGTATCCAACTTTGGGGCCTTGGCATAGTAAGAAGTGATGTTGCCCGGCATGCGAGAAAGCGTGACGTCACCGGCTCCCACCAGGAAGATCTTTCCGGGTTCTGTTGGGCTAACCATCACGCTCGTGGTGATCCGGTAATCCGGCCCCAAGACATCTAGGGCAACAGCGGCGGTGAGGACCTTCATAACCGATGCGGTTCTGGCTGGCTGCTGCTCATTTTTGGAAAAAAGCGTCTGGCCGCTGGATGCGTTGATGACTTCAACGTGAAGCTGTTTGATGTTGCTGGATGCAAGCTGCTTTTCTGGTGTGCAGCCGGTGGCGTGAGCGGGCGTTGGAAAAAGCGCCACAATCAGAATTGATAGGGCCAGCAGAAGGGATTTGGTTTGTTTTTGCATGCTTGGGCAAAACTAACAGCTTGCGCCAAATACCAGCCTCTGGCTCGCCAAAGTAGGGTAACCTAATAGAAATTTCCGCCCATTGTTGCGCGCGTAGCCTGAGTACTTCCCACCCCGTTTCTAAAGGAATTTCATGTCAGACAAAGCAAATATTGGTGTCGTTGGTCTTGCCGTTATGGGCTCGAACCTAGCCCGCAACTTGGCATCCCGCGAAGGCAACAGAGTTGCCATCTACAACCGTTCTGTCGAGCGAACCGACCTATTGGTGAGCGAGCACCCAGAAGCAAACTTCATTCCAAGCGAAACCATCGATGCATTTGTTGCGTCTTTGGCAAGACCACGAACCGCGATCATCATGGTTCAGGCAGGTGCCGGCACCGACGCTGTAATTAGCCAGTTGGCCGAGAGATTCGAATCGGGTGACATCATCGTTGACGGCGGTAACGCACTATTCACCGACACCCTTCGTCGCGAGAAGGATGTCAGCTCCAAGGGCATTCACTTTGTTGGTGCTGGAATCTCCGGTGGTGAAGAAGGTGCCCTCAAGGGTCCATCGATCATGCCTGGTGGAACCGCCGAGGCCTATAAAACCCTCGGTCCAATTCTTTCCTCA
>CANESN010000050.1 GCA_947441105.1 Micrococcales bacterium | reverse complement strand
TCCGATAGCGACGGACCCGTGAATTGGGAGTTAGCAACCAAAACCGCATTAGACCTTGCTAAGGATGGGCAGCGTCAGCCCAGTGAGGTAATCAGCGCGGAAATTCAGAACAGCTTTGAAATCGCTCAACTTTGGCTCGGGGAGCAAACCGAATTCACGAATTCTCAGCCGCTAAAGCAGCTCTCTCGAGCCCTCTGGGTTCAAGACGCCATCCCACTATTCAAAGACCTCGCCGAACCGGTAGCCGCGAGCATGTCCAAGGCACTGAGTGAGAACCTCACCCAAGTGATGCCCGAGGAATTGGTTGGCATGATTGGCCCTGCGACCAAGTTCTTAGAAAATGCTGGTGCCTCAATGTTTGCCGCTCAGCTAGGACAATCAGTTGGCAAACTTTCCGAGAATGTGCTCAGCGCTAGCGAGATTGGGATTCCGCTGTCGACTAGACCCGGCCTTGTGATTCAAAACGTCGAGGATTTTCTAAAGGATTTAGAGACACCCAAGTCTGAGGTCTTGATTTACCTAGCCATCCGAGAGCTGGCAGTGTCTTCGCTATACGCCACAAACCGTTGGTTGCGCGATCAGGTAGCCACCCAGGTTTCGGAATTTGCCGCTGGGCTAAAAATTGATCCGGAATCGATCCAGAACCTAGCCCAGCAAATCGATCCAAGCGACCCAACTACTTTCAATTTGGTTATCGAATCCGGCGGGCTAATCACTCCGAGAACTGCTGACCAGGAAGCAACTTTGGTCCGCATCGAAACCACTCTCGCCTTGATTGAAGGCTGGGCCGATGCTGTCGCGTTTAGCGCGGCAAGCCGACTTCCGGGGATCAACCAGGTTTTTGAATTGCTGCGTCGTCGTCAAGCCGTGGGTGCCGCTCAAAAGACCTTTGCAACTTTGCTGGGGCTTGAGCTTCGACCTAGATTGCAGCGCGAAGCCATGGCGATGTGGCAGCAGCTGGCCGCAGAGGTTGGCACTGCGGTGCGAGATTCAATTTGGATGCACCCTGACCTGCTGCCAAGTGCAGAGGATATTCAAGACCCGAGCGCTTTGATCAAACGACTCTCCGGTGGCGATGACGATTTCGACAGCGAGCTAAACAAACTTCTCGGCAACTAGCCTGTGGAAAACCATCGACGAGAGATTTCGCTTTGCGGAATTCTTTCTCAATGGTCAAACAAATAAACCCCAGCCTCGCTCGCATCTGGCACTCTGAGAACATCAGGCAATACGGGTATTCGAATCCGACGCTGATTCCAATCCAATCCGAGGCCGAGCACCGTGTGGTCGACATTTTGGAACAGGGCGTTACCAACGTTCAATTTGGAAACCTGACCAGACTTGCAAAAATCCATCAGCCGGAGCTGAATTTGATCTTGAATCGGCTGGCTCCACTAATTCGACAGACCAGCAGTTTTTTACCTGAACTGGATCAAAGTGATGTCGAAATGCGGTTTGCCGAAATCATGAGGGTCTTCCTAGCCGATTTCAAGGACCCGGCGGCAGTAATGAAGAAACGTGGTCTTGCCAAAGTCTTTGTTTCAAGCCTTTCAAGAACCGGTTTATTGGCAGCCAAAGCCCTTTACACAGCGGGCGTTGGAACTCTCATCACATTCGATGGCACCAGAGTCAGAAAACCGGACACCAATGAACTCGGATACGTCCCAATGGCAATCGGCCTAACTCGACACGAAGCGGCAAAACAGCAACTCGGGAAAAAGCGGGACGAGCTGCAATTGCACACTCGGCTAACTAACGGGCTCGATCGAATCTCGGCTGCGCTGCTTATCGCAAACGACGTTGTGGATCCGGCGGATTACCAGGTTTGGATGACAAGGGATGTTCCCCACATTGCGATTTGCTTCACAGAATCCGGTGCAAGCATCTCGCAACTTGTGAATCCAGGAATAACACCCTGCCTCGCTTGCTCAGAAATCTACCGAATGCAAGAAGATCCGAATTGGCTGGCCACAGTTACTCAGCTCTCGCAGTTAGATCGCGACCTCGCCGACTCGGTGAGCATGCTGGCAGCGGTGAGTGTCGCGGTGCGAAGAATCCTGAATCAGATCGACAATCCGCTGGAAGCTGCAAACAATCCGCTCGAGTTCTATTCCAAGACCGGAGAGATTATTGAAGGCGTAGTGCCAGAAACTAACTGCGGCTGCCGCTAAGAGACGAAACTCAGAAACTCCGAAACCGGTTTATCTGAATTGCTAGACAGCAACAATCGGTCTTTGGCTCTGGTGAGGCCAACGTAGAAAAGCCTGCGCTCCTCGGCTAGCTCAGAACTGGTTTGCGCATAGGAAATTGGGAAGTAACCCTGGTTTAGTCCGCAGAGGAAAACCAGCTTCCATTCAAGTCCCTTGGTGGCGTGGATGGTGGCAAGCGAAATCGCCGCCATCACAGGCTCGTGACCTGACCGCTCGCGTTCTTGAAGCTCGCGAAGATACTCATCCAAGCTGACATCACCCGTGAATTCCTCAAGCACCTCAACAAACCAATTCAGCCCAAGCCACTTCTCAGAGCCATCCGAACGTGAACTCCAACCAAGCGCAGAAATGATGTTGCTCACCGAAACAAACAGTGGTTCGGTTAGCTCTGAGGTTTGTAGGGCTCGGAGCGCAATCATGGCCTGCATGATCTCTGGTCTCCGGAAGAAACGTCCAGTGCCTCTCACCTGGCACTTGATACCACGCTTTGTCAGTTCCGACTCCACCTGCTCAAGCTGAGAATTGATTCTCGCGAGCACAGCAATTTCACCAAGGTCGGTTCCGGACTGCACTGCTTCAGAAATCGTCTCGGCAATCCACTTGGCCTCGGCAAGTGAGCTGGAGAACTTTTGGTGAGCGGGACGAGAACTGAACATTCGCACCGCCTCGAGCTCGCCGTGCTCGGCGACTCGATTAGCCAGCTGAACAATCTCCTGACTGCTGCGGTAGTTGCGGTTGAGCTCAAATATCTGGGCGCTCGGGAAGCGGCCAATGAACCCGGTTAGGAAACTGGGATCCGCCCCGGCAAAGGTGTAGATGGTTTGTCTCGGGTCGCCGACAACGCAGAGCTCTTCGCGGTCCCCCAGCCAAGTCTCAAGCAGTGACTGCTGCAGGGGTGAGATGTCCTGGTACTCATCAACTGTGAAGTGACGATACTGCTGCTGCACGTGAGCGAGCATTCGTGCTTCATTTCTCAATAACCCCGTTGTTAGCAGCAGAACATCTTCCCAGTCGGCAAGTCTGCGCTGCTGCTTCACTGCTTCAAATCTTCCGGCCACCTCCAAAAACTTGTCCTTCGAGAAAGACGCGATGTTGGGGCGATCTAGGTTTTGATACTCGTCCAAAGAGATTAGGCCGTATTTCATCCACTCAATCTCGGAAGCGATGCTGCGCAAATCTTCATCCGAACCTCGGATCTTCAATTCCTCAAGAGCATCTTTTAGGACGGGGAGCTTATTGGTTATCAGTTTCGGTGCCAGTGACTCTGTGAGCTGAGGCCAAAAGAATTGGAGCTGGCTAAGAGCCGCCGAGTGGAAGGTCCTGACCTGAACACCTTCAGCTCCCAAATCGCGCATCCTGGATCGGAGTTCACTTGCCGCACGATTTGTATAGGTGAGAGCCAAGACACGGTTTGCGGTATAGACGCCAGTTTCGATGCCGTGCGCAATTCGATGGGAAATAGTTCTGGTTTTTCCGCTGCCGGCACCTGCAATTATGCAGACCGGACCAAGCAAAGCCTCAGCAGCAAGCCTTTGGTCGTCATCGAGTTCCGCTAGGAAGTCGAGATCAGACTGGTCCGAGTTCAATTGGGAATCCTCTTGGTTCGCGTGGCATTGACCGCTTGCTGGGCATTGACCGTCTAACCTGTGTGATGTGGGACGACCTGCTTTGATTTTAGCTGCACTGGCAGCCGATGCTTCGCCTGGAAAAAACTTCCGGCACTACTTGAAAGTTGACTCCAACCCAGATTTGGAGACCTTAAGACTTTGGGGTGCCGATGGGCAGGCCTATGAGTTCAAGATTCCGGCAAACTCTGCCGGCATAAGCGAATTGGCAATCGAGCAAATGGTGGTGCAGTCCATGCGCCGCCTTTCTTCTCGTTTGCCGTTTGAGATTCCAGAGTCACTTGGACAAACCCAAGACGACAAGGGAACCACCGGTGTGCTGTTCACTTTGCTAGAAGGCTCAAGCCCAGACCTTTCTCGCCTGGGACCTGGGCCATTCTCAAAGTCCTTTGGTGAAGCGCTTGCCGCTCTGCACTCACTTTCAGTCGAAGCAATCTCAGAGGCCGGACTACCTCAGTATGACTCGGCCGCAATCCTGCACCAAAAGGTTTCTGAGCTCGACAAGATGGCTGCAACCGGCAAGGTTCCGGCTCAGCTTCTTAGCCGCTGGGAGCAGGCACTCGAAGACATCGGTCTATTCCGATTCCACTCGACCATCACCCACGGCGCAATTAGTTCTGATGCCGTTTTGATCAATGGCCAGCAGGTTGTTGGATTGGCAAATTGGAACTCGCTTTCAATTGGTGACCCGGCCGAAGACTTCCGCTGGCTCTCCGGTGGAGCGCTACCTTCCACCTTCGAGGACGCAATGATTCACTACCGCGCTGCGAGACCTACGACCGATGAGAACTTTGCTCAGCGTGCGATGCTCTATTCCGAGTTGGAACTGGGAACCTGGCTACTGCACTGCCTAGCTGTGGGTGACCAAGAGCAGATCAAGCAAGCCGAGGAACTCTTGGCTGAGCTAAAGGACAACCTTGAAGCCGGCAACCTAAAAGATCTGACCGCAACCAGCTTTGTTGGCTTGGCCGCTGCAGCAGCAATCATTCCTGCAGCCATGCCGACACAGGAGCTAAGCGCTGTCGAGACAGCTAGCGAGAGCGAAGATCTCGAGGAAGTATCCGCCGCATCAATCTTTGACGAGGTGGCTGGCATTGAGGCTGAGGAATCAGCCGAAGAGCAACCGAAGACTGAAGAAACTAGCCTCGACGAGCTGTTCTAGCACCCTCGATAGCAGCTACCAGCTCCTGCTCTGACAACAATCGAACTGGCATGACTTCCTTACCGTCTGCTGCAAAGAAGAAGGTCGCGGAAACTTTTTCCAGCCCAATGCCCTGCCACTTCGCAAAAGCGATTCGATAGAGCGCTAGTTGGATCGCGCGTGATTTTAGGTCGGCTTCAGACGTGGGTGCGGAACCGGATTTCCAGTCCACGATCAAGAAACCGTTTGCCTCTGCGAAAATCGCGTCGATTTTGCAGACCACGATTAGGCCGGCAATTTCAAATTCGATGGACTGCTCGACAAAGTCAGGCTTGAGGGTGGCGAATCGAGAATTCTCAAAGTTTGCCTTGAGCTCCAAATCCTCTTCTGCCCAATCTTGATCGGCCAGTTCAGCATCTTGAGTCCAGTGCTCTTCGAGCAGGCGGTGAAAATCGGTGCCGCGTTGCGCAACCGGGCTATACACCGCAGGCATTGGCCTAGCCAAATAGTTTGCAAACTCCTGAGGATTTGTGATCAGCTGCATGACCTTAGACGCACTAAGGCGCTTGGGCAGCTCTGGAGCTGCCAGCCAATTACCGCGCTCGCGCTCCTCCAATAGCAATGCGAGTTCCGTGAAACTCTCAAGGCTTGCAGGTGCCGAACTAATGACCGACGATGCGGCCGACTCAATCTCTTTGCGCTTATCGCCAAGCGGATCAAAAGGCCAAACCGTTTGCTCTTTGCGCCCATCCAGCGGGTTGGTTTGGTGGACATCTGGAATCGCACTGACTAGCTCGACCAGAGAGTTCTCAATCAGTTCTACTAGAAATGGAGATAGCTCCCTGGGCTTTTTGTTTCCCAGCTTGTAGTGAGAAGCAGTGATGTGCAGAGCGGTCTTTGCCCTGGTGACTGCAACATAGGCCAGTCTTCGCTCTTCAGTTAGCTGCCTGAGGCGATTTAGATCTTGGAACTGGTCGAAGGCTGCCTTTAGTTCTTTTTGCGTGGTGGCGTGGTGGTAGCTAAAGACAGGCAGCACATTAGAATCACCTCGCAATTCAAAAGGCAGCTTGCCCGCTGCCAACCAGCCCTTGGCCCCTTTGCCCTCGACCGGGAAAGCGCCCTTATTCAGCTGAGCCAGGGCTACCAAATCCCACTCCAAACCTTTCGCGGCGTGTACCGACATGATTTGAACAGTGCCCTTTTTGGCTCCAAGGCGTGGAAGCTCAAAGTTCTCCTTTTCGGTGGCGTAATCCAGCCAAGACAGCAGTCCCGTAAGGGAGGGTCGGAGCGAAGACTGTTCGTATTCGGCAATTCGAGCAATGAAAGCTTCGAGGTTTGCCAATGGATTTGGCGCACTGGAGAGCG
>CANESN010000049.1 GCA_947441105.1 Micrococcales bacterium | reverse complement strand
TGATGGCCTTATTGGCGGCTTAGTTGCACTTGCCTTTACGGCCTTGGTGCCAAGAAACCCAATTCGCTTGGCTAGAGCGGACTCTAGATTGCTGTTTGCAACTGTCAAAGAGACGTTGGCCAAACTGCGCGAGGTCTTGCTGACAACAGACAAGCTAACCGCCGATATTGCGCTTGAAAACATTCGTCAAACCCAGCCACTGATTGACAACTGGCGAAGCTCGCTCGAGTCGGCAGCAGCGATTGCCAGAGTCTCTCCTTTTTACCGCTGGGCTCAAAAAGAGATTGCTGACCAGAGAGTGCTTTTTGCCGGCCTTGATCTGGCAACCAGAAACCTCAGGGTTATCACCAGGCGAATCGACTATTTACTTGAGGATCAAAAACCCAGACCGGAACTTGCTGCTGTCATTGCAAAAACTTTGATTGCGGTTGACCTTTTGGAGCAGAGCCTGGACGACTTCTCGCTGCGCGCGAAGTCGCAAAAGTATCTATCGAAGCTAATTCGAGCGCTTGACCCAAAGACAATTGGCGATGCAGGCCTGAGCGACCTAGTTGTGTTTATGCAAATCAGGCCAATGGTTGTGGATTTGGCAATTGCAGCAGGTGTTGAAGCCGAGCAGGCTCGAAAGCTACTACCGAAGGTTGACTAAACTTGAGGGTATGACTCACAACCTAATCTTGCTTCGCCACGGCAACAGCGTTTGGAACCAGAAAAACCTTTTCACCGGATGGGTGGATGTTGACCTAAGCGACCAGGGTCGTAACGAGGCAAAACGTGCCGGTGAGCTATTGGGTGAGTCGGGACTCGCCCCAGATGAGCTTTACACCTCACTGCTCAAGCGTGCGATCAACACCGCACACATCGCCCTTGACCAAATTGACCGCAACTGGATTCCAACCCTGCGCGATTGGCGGCTAAACGAGCGTCACTATGGCGCGCTGCAGGGCTTGGATAAGGCAGAGACCTTGGAAAAGTATGGGGCTGAGCTGTTCCAGACTTGGCGCAGAAGCTTTGACGTTCCACCTCCACCAATCGCTGATGACAATGAGTTCTCTCAGGTTGGCGATGCAAGATACGCAGATCTAGGCGGCGGCATTCCTCGCACCGAGTGTCTAAAGGACGTGCTTATTCGAATGACCCCTTACTGGGAGTCAGATATTTCGGTTTCCCTCAAAGCTGGAAAGACAGTCTTGGTGACCGCCCACGGCAACTCACTGCGCGCACTGGTGAAGCACCTTGATGGCGTGAGCGACGAGGACATTGCAGAGCTAAATATTCCAACCGGTATTCCGCTTTTGTACAAGCTGGATGAAAACCTAAAGCCGCTTGTTCGTGGCGGAGAATACCTAGACCCTGAGGCAGCGGCAGCCGGAGCTGCAGCGGTTGCTAACCAGGGTAAGAAGTAGCTAAACCTTTTAGTCGTGCCAATCACCGGTCTGCAGGAAGCTGACCTTTGAGGAAATGTCCACGACGTGGTCTGCGAATCTCTCGAAGTAGCGAGAGGCCAAAGTCACATCAACGGTGTACATCGCGTTCTCTTTCCACTCTGGGTTGAGAACCACATCAAATACCTTGCGGTGTAGGCGGTCAACCGCCTCGTCACGAGCCTGGATCTCGCGAACCAGGTCCAAATCGGTGTTCTGCAGCAGCGTGATTGCTTTTCCGACAAGCTCAAGGTCAATACGTGCCATGTCCTCGAAGGTCTGGCGCAGTGAGGTTGGGATTGCGCTACCTGGATAGCGGTAGCGGGCAATCGCGGCAATGTGCGAGGAAAGCGAACCCATGCGCTCCAAAGATGCCGACATGCGAAGTGCTGAAACCAGAATTCTTAGGTCGCGAGCAACTGGGCTCTGGGTCGACAAAACCTTGATCACGAGCTCATCAAGGTCAAGTGCCTTGGTCTCGTTGGTTCCGGCCAGGGCGAGCGCCTCATCTGCCAGAGTCACATCAGAGTTCAAGAACGCTCGCGAAGCTTTGTCCATGATCGACTGCGCGTTTTCCGCAAGTCCGATTAGTCGAGACTGGACATCTGCCAATTCATTTTGAAAAATACCGTGCATTTTGATACCTCGAAATCTGTGTAGGGTCGGAGCCTTTCAACTCGGAGCTAATTCAAGGTTAATTCCTAACCAACCAAAAGCAAACTTGCCGAGCCAAAGCATTAAGTTCTCATAGTCTTACGTTTGGAAGAAACTGTTAACCTAGTAAACATCCTTCGATGTAGAGAGCAGGTGACCCGTGGGGTTCCTAGCATCTCGTCGCGCTCAAAAAGAAGAAGACGCCAGAGACTTTGATGCCTTCCAAAGTATTGCCGCTCAGGTTGTGGACGTTATGGCAACCGCGGGAGTGGTACTGGATCTAAACAACTCGGTTCTCAGAGCATCTCCAGGTGCAATTCAATTAGGACTGGTTCAAAACCGCCGGCTAATCCACTCAACTTTGGTCAAGCTGGTTGAGAAGGCAAAAAAGACCTCGGGCGCTGTCCAGCAAGAACTGCTGTTAGAAACCGGCCTTCGTCGCGAGAAGGTTTGGGTTGAGGCAAGAGCCGCGCAGTTCGGTGGCGAATACGTAATGCTTTTGGTCGATGACCGCACCGAATCCAAGCAGCTAGAGGACACCAGGCGCGACTTTGTGGCAAACGTTTCCCACGAGCTAAAGACTCCAATTGGTGCAATTGGATTGTTGGCGGAGGCGATTCAAGGTGCTACCGACGACTCCGAGATGGTCAAAAAGTTTGCCGAGTCGATGCAAAAAGAGAGCCAGCGCCTTGCGAATTTGGTGCAGGAACTTATTCAGCTATCCAAGGTGCAGGGTGCCAGAGTTGGCGAGAATTCAACCGAGGTTGACCTAGCTGGAGTCATCACAGATGCCGTGGACAGAAACCTCTTGATCGCAGAACAGCGCAATATCCGAGTTATGTCATCTGCAGAGTCGGGCACAGTGGTCATGGGCGACTACGAAATGCTGGTCACCGCGGTGAGAAACCTGATTGAAAACGCAATTGTTTATTCAAACCCGGCCAGCCAAGTTGGAATCGGGCTCAAGGTCGTTGACGGTGTCGCAGAAATCGCGGTTACCGATTCAGGCTTAGGTATTTCCGAGAGCGACCAGAAGCGAATCTTTGAGCGCTTCTATCGCGTGGACCCATCGCGTTCTCGCGAGACCGGTGGAACCGGCCTTGGGCTTTCAATCGTCAAGCACGTCGCTGCTAACCACGGTGGCGAGATCAGGCTGTTTTCCCAACCCGGCGTTGGATCAACTTTCACCCTTCGACTTCCAATCGACACCCAGGAGATGCCATGACACGAGTACTTGTAGTTGAAGACGAAATCAACCTAAGGGAGCCACTGGTTTTCCTGTTGCAGCGCGAAGGCTACGACGTTATCGAAGCAGAAGATGGCCTTGCTGCCTTGGATAACTTCCGCACCCACGGTGCCGACATTGTGCTTTTGGACCTAATGCTTCCTGGTCTTTCGGGCAATGAAGTCTGCCGAGCCATCAGGGCCGAGAGCTCGGTTCCGGTCATCATGGTGACTGCCAAGGACACCGAGATCGACAAGGTGGTTGGCCTAGAAATCGGCGCCGACGACTATGTCACCAAGCCTTACTCCACCAGAGAGCTGCTAGCTCGCATGAAGGCGGTCTTGCGCCGCGGAGCAGAGCCTCAGGCAGCAGAGCATGGTCTTTTGAAGGCTGGGCCGGTGGTTATGGATATCGAGCGCCACGTTGTCACCGTAAACGGCGACAAGATTCAAATGCCGCTGAAGGAATTTGAACTGCTCGAGCTTTTGATGGAGAACGTAAACCGAGTGCTAACCCGCGGTCAAATCATCGACCGGGTGTGGGGTTCAAACTACTTTGGTGACACCAAGACCCTGGATGTTCACGTGAAGCGAATTCGCTCAAAGATTGAAGAGGATCCAGCTCGACCACGTCACCTAATGACGGTTCGTGGCTTGGGTTATAAATTCGAGATTTAGTTCAGCGATTCCGCGTATTCGCGGTATTCAGCTAGCGATCCATCCAAAACTGGAACGTTTAGAACATAAGGGTCTCCGCCACCCGATACTGCAACCTCGTGAACCTGGCCCGGGGTGCCATCAAGCTTGAAGGTAACTGGCTCGGTGCCGTTGTAACCAAGGTCAAACTTGGTTCCAGCCTTGACCACAAATTCAACGCGAATGTCCTGGCCGACGGAGTCCTTGGTCTGGACAGTTGCCATTAGGTCCTCCTGAGAAGAGTTCACGAAAGAGCCAATCAAAACCGCTCTGCCGCTCTCGCCTTGAATTAGCAAAACATTGCGGGCCTTTAGGGACTGTGCATCAACCTGAACGCCGTCGCTTGGAGCATATGGCTTGAGAGATTCGACATTGCCCGAAAGAGAGCAACCTGCCAACGACAAGGTGGCTAGGGCCAAAAGGGTCAAAGAAGTAATTTTCTTTACGTTCACGAAGCTCTCCAAAGGGCGTATTACCCCAAGTCTAGCCTAGGTTTTGGCCCCAATCTGTGGTAAACTCAAGCTTTTGGAGCCGAAAGAAGCGCATGAAATTTGAAGTTGGCGAAACCGTTGTCTACCCTCACCACGGTGCTGCTGAAATTATCGAAGTTTCAGAGAAGACCATTCGCGGCGAAACCAAGAAGTATCTAACTCTTCGAGTAGTTGTTCAGGGCTCGAAGCTTGAGTCAGGCTCAGAGGCAGCTCCAGATCGCCCAAGCCAGGAACTAATCATTCAAGTTCCAGAGGACAGCGTCACCGAAGTCGGCGTGCGCGATGTCATCGACAAAAAGGGTGTCCAACAGGTCTTCGACGTGCTGCGTGCAGAATTTGTAGAGGAGCCAACTAACTGGTCCCGTCGCTACAAGGCAAACCTTGAAAAGCTCGCCTCCGGCGATGTTGTAAAGGTTTCCGAGGTGGTTCGTGACCTATGGCGTCGCGACCAGGATCGCGGCCTTTCAGCCGGTGAAAAGCGCATGTTGGCTAAGGCACGACAGATTTTGATTTCTGAACTAGCACTTGCTCGCAAGGTTGATGAGGTCAAGGCTTCGGCTGAGCTAGACAAGGTATTGGCTAGCTAAATCATGAACGTTGCGGTGGTTCTAGTTGCCGCCGGCAACGGCGAGCGACTCGGTGCTGGTATTCCAAAGGCACTGGTCACAGTTGCCGGCAAATCACTACTTGTCCACGCGCTGGAAGCAATTCAAAAATTCAACCCCACCCAGTTGGTCGTGGTTGTGCACGAAGACCACGTCGAAGAATTTCAATCGCAGATTCGGGCTGTTTACCATGGTGAATTTGCCATTGCCGTCGGTGGAACTTCCAGGCAGGGATCGGTTGCAAATGGACTTGCGCTGGTCAAAGCGGAATTGGTTTTGATTCACGATGCCGCGCGCGCCTTCGCATCTCCTGCACTGTTTGAAGCGGTTGCCGCCGAGCTTTCAAATTCCGACGTCGTGGTTCCGGTGATTCCGGTCTCCGACACTGTGAAGCGAGTGTCGGGTAACGATGTCTTGGGCACCGAGGATCGCAACACACTGCGCCTATCTCAAACCCCGCAGGGTTTTAGAACCAAGGAATTGCAAAGAGCGCTGAGCGAAGCTCCTTCAGATTTCACCGATGATGCCGCTTTGATGCAGGCCATGGGCTTTTCAGTTAGATCGGTCCCCGGTGAGGTAAATGCTTTCAAGCTCACTACCAATTCAGACCTGGATCGCGCGAGGCAAGACTTTGGTCAACGCGCCACCGGCATTGGCACCGATGCACACAAGTTCTCGGAGTCGGGCCAGCTGGTGCTCGGCTGCCTGGTTTGGCCAGAGCTTCCTAAGCTTGAGGGCCACTCGGATGGCGACTCGATTGCTCACGCAATTGTGGATGCGCTCTTATCTGCGGCAGGTCTTGGGGATATCGGATCTAATTTTGGCGTTGACCGCCCGGAATTTGCCGGTGCGAGCGGAGAGATTTTTATCTCAGAGACCCTCAAGATGATTGCCGCCAAGGGGTTCTCGGTTGAGAACGTTGCGGTGCAGGTGATTGCCGACAAACCAAAGATTGGACCTAGGCGAGACGAACTCGAAGCGCGCTTGAGTGCGATTGTCGAAGCAAGGGTTTCGGTTGGTGCAACCACCACAGATGGCCTTGGGTTCCTTGCGGATTCTAGGGGAGTTGCTGCGGTTGCAACGGCGTTGTTGAAGGTGCTTGGTTAGGCTTTGGACATGAAGATTTTTGACACCAGAACGCAGGCGTTGCGGGACTTTACTCCCATAACTGCCGGTCGGGTTGGAATCTACGTCTGCGGGCCAACCGTGCAGTCTTCAGCACACATCGGACACCTGCGTTCAGCGCTTGCCTATGACGTGATGACTCGCTGGCTCACCCACCTTGGCCTAGAGGTCACGCTTGTTAGAAATGTCACCGATATCGATGACAAG
>CANESN010000048.1 GCA_947441105.1 Micrococcales bacterium | reverse complement strand
TCAAGAGCTCGGTGCCTGGCAAGTCCATGACCTTGGTAGCGAACCCGCTATACAAGACTGGTCCAAAGCCAACCATCAAGACCGTCCAGCTAGTAACCATTCCAGACTCGACCGCTATGGGTCAGGCACTGGCAAACGGTGAAGTTGACATCATTGCACCGCAGGCAACTGCTGCTTTGAACAACTCTCTTCTAGCTCAGCCAAACACCACGGTTTACGGTTTCGGTGCTGCAACTTACGAGCACCTTGACGTTGACCTAAAGGGTCCAGCTTGGGCTGGTATGTCAGCAGCAAAGGCCAACGACCTACGTCGCGCCCTGTTGCTAACCATCCCTCGTCAGGAGATCGTAGACAAGCTAGTGAAGACCATTAACCCTGCGGCTAAGGTTCTGAACTCGATCACCCCTTACTTCAACGCATCCCCAAGCCACGCAAAGATGTCTGCTACCTCTGGTGTAAAGCCTTACACCGATGCAGAGGCAACTCGTCTAGCTGCTGCTAAGGCACTGCTAACCAAGCACGGCTACTCGACCACTAACCCATTGAAGCTAACCCTTCACTGGGGTGGTCCAACCAACGAGCGTCGCAAGAACACCTCTGCGCTAATCGTTGCAGCCGCTGCTAAGGCAGGCATTGAGGTCACCAGCAAGCCATCCGCAGTATGGAGCCAGGAACTTGGAAACAACAAGTCTGACCTTCAGTTCTTCGCTTGGGCTCAGACCTCGACCGTTTACACCGGAATGCGTAACATCTACGGAAGCACTGGTAGCGAACCACGCGCCCAGAACTACATCGACTGGATCAACCCAACTGTTGACAAGGCTCTTGCCCGTCACAGCGACGAGATCCTTTCGGCAGATCAGGCATTCAAGGTAAACGAGACCTTCGAGAAGGAATACTTCAAGGATGCAGTCGGTCTACCTCTGTTCCAGTGGGCATCGCTAATCGCTGCCAACAAGACCCTGAAGAACGTAAAGCCATCGGCTCTATCTCCTCAGGTTGTCTGGAACTACTGGGAGTGGAAGTACTAATCGGCAATAGCTGATTTAACCGAATGGCCCCGTGCTTGCACGGGGCCATTTCATTTACCTGATTGGGCTATACTCTTTTAAGTTAACGGAAAGTTAAGGACAGTGCGGTCTTGATTCAATACATCCTTAGGCGTGTCGGTGCGCTATTGCTAGTCCTTTTGGGCTCTACCTTCTTGATCTACAACCTCACGGCAATCTCTGGTGACCCGCTTGAAGACCTGCGTCTTTCGACCGAACCAAATGCCGCGTTCTTGCTCGAGAAGGCAATCCAAGACCTTCAACTTGATGTTCCTCCTCCGGTACGTTATTTCAACTGGCTAATCGGCATCCTGGGTCTTGGTGGAGCTGCTCCAACCATGGGACTGACCCTGGAGGGTAGCGAGGTACTTGACATCATCGGTTTGGCGATACCAATCTCTATCCGACTGGTAATCATCGCGACCATTTTGTCAATCGTTATTGGTATCTCAATCGGTATCATCAGCGCACTTCGTCAGTACAGCCGCTTTGACTACTCCATTACCTTCATCGCGTTCTTGTTCTTCTCTTTGCCAATCTTCTGGGTTGCAGTGTTGCTAAAACAGTTCGCCGCAATTGAGTTCAACAACTTCCTCTATGACCCGGTGATCTCAACCAACTGGATGATTGGATTTGCATTCATTGGTGCGTTCATATTTGCAGGCATAGTAGGTGGAGGACGCAAGCGCTTCTTGATCACCATTGCTGCAGCGTTCGCGCTGAACTTCGCCACCTTGTCATACATCTCTGCTACCGGATGGCTAATAACTCCTTCACTCGGCCCGCTGCTAATCACGGTTATGGCGCTAGGTATCGCTTTTGGTATTACGCACCTGTCGACCGGTATCGCAAACCGCCGCGTGCTGTTTATCTCTCTCGGTCTGGCAGCACTTACTCCAGTGTTCTACTTTGTGCTCCAGCCAATGTTCAACGAAGCATTCGATGGCTCGATGATGTTGCTACTAGCTCTTGGAACTATTGCGGTTGGTTACATCGCTGGCTACCTATTCGGTGGCGATGACCGATCAGCCGCTGGTCGCACCGGAATGATCGTGGCTTTCCTAAGCGCAGGCTTGATTACGTTGGACCGATTCATGCAGAGCTGGGATGAGTACTACAACAACGAGTGGATCTTCGGTCGCCCAATTGCAACCGTTGGTGACTCAATTCCTGAGATTGAAGGTGACTACTGGATGACCGGTGTCGACGCCTTCACTCACCTGTTGCTACCAACTGCTGCGCTGATGTTGATCTCGGTTGCCGGTTACGTGCGTTATTCGAGAGCCTCGCTATTGGAGGTTTTGAACCAGGACTACATTCGCACTGCACGTGCTAAGGGCCTTACCGAGCGCACCGTGATCATGCGTCACGCATTCCGCAACTCTTTGATTCCACTAACCACAATCATGGCGTTTGACTTTTCTGGATTGTTGGGTGGCGCGATCATTACCGAGCAGGTCTTTGCCTGGCGCGGTATGGGAACGCTGTTCAATACCGGTTTGGCCAAGTTCGACCTAAATCTAGTTATGTCTGTGGTGCTGATCACTAGCATCTCGGCACTGGTCTTCAACCTAATTGCAGACCTGGTTTATTCGGCCCTAGACCCAAGAATTCGAGTGACTAAGTAAATGAGCGAAAAAGACATGAATCTAGACAACGAAGCCAAGGGTTCTGAGGACTCTTTTGAGCAGAAGGAAACCGCTGGCCTGTCACAGGGTCAGATCGTTCTTCGACGCTTTGTAAGACACCGCGCAGCGATGATCTCACTGTTCGTATTGGTGTTCATCATCCTGTTCGTATTCACCGCTGGTGGGTTGGCTCTAGGCAACACTGCGAACCCAATTCGCATCATGGGTTGGTGGCAGTGGGACTTCACTGACCTACCGCCGCTTCAGGGCGTTATGGGTGAGCCAACTTTGGATGTTCTCCCAGAATTTATTGACGGCACCGGCATGCAGATCGGTCAGCACCCATTTGGTCAGGACTCCATTGGTCAGGACTACTTCTCGCTTGTTATCCGTGGAGCTCAGCAGTCCATCACGGTTATGTTCATCATCGGTGTCGTTGCCGCATTCCTTGGAACCGTAATGGGCGCAATCTCTGGCTTCTTTGGCAAGTGGATTGACCAACTCATCATGCGATTTGTTGACCTAATCATCACCATCCCAACCTTGATCATCGGTGCCGTTATCGGTATCCAGATCGGAAACCTAGGTGTGTTCTTCCTCGCTTTGTTCCTAGGTCTGGTGTCTTGGACCGGTCTGTCTCGTTTGGTTCGTGGTGAATTCCTAACCTTGCGTGAGCGCGAGTTCGTAGATGCCGCTCGAGTAGCTGGTGCATCAAACCTGCGCATCATCTTCAAGCACATCTTGCCTAACGCCATCGGTGTTGTGATTGTTTCGGTAACGCTATTGATGTCCGGTGCAATTCTGCTGGAGACCGCTCTTTCCTACCTAGGCTTTGGTGTGGTCGCTCCAGATACATCCCTTGGTGCATTGATCTCTGCCAACCAGGACGCATTTACGGTTTACCCATGGTTGTTCTGGTGGCCAGGTCTATTCATCGTGACAATCGCACTTTGCATCAACTTCATCGGTGATGGTCTACGTGATGCCTTTGACCCACGTCAGAAGCGACGCATTAGCCGCAAGGACCGCAGCGAAGCGCGAGCATTGAAGAAGCAGTCCTAAAGATGCACAGCAATCAAAACGATAAGTGGAATGACAACAACTGCGACACCAAGCCAGTTGGGCTTGGTGCTCCAGGTCAAGTTGCCAGTATTTCCATCCTCGATGGCTTTTCTGATTTGGTAGGCGAAGGATCCGGAAACCGAGCTGGGGAGATCTCCAGGGCGAACCGACTGTCCTTCTTTGAGGCCAAGGAATCTAAAGTCATCGGTCGAGGCGTGACGATGTCTGTGGCGACCGGGAGCCGGTGCTGCCCAAGCGGAGACCGCCTTGCCATCGCCAACAAGCTTCAGGGCGAATCGAGTGTCGACATCTTCGATAGCTCCAAAGCCAACTTCGCTGATGGTCAAAGGGTTAGTGATTTCAACCGAGTCGGATTTGATGTCGACCTTGGGGAAGACGTAGTAAGCCCAAATCAGCCCCAGCAGGAACAGCACAATTGCGCCAGTTCTCAATCCGTTTTGCTGATCGTACCAAATGGCTTGAACCATGGCCAAAGAAGCCAAAATAAGGCTCGCTATGGCAATTACGTAGCTAGAAGTCGGTCGCTTATTCATTCTCAGATTCTTTCACGTCAGGAGGCGAACTATGTCGCAGGGTAACGAGCCAGTTCTAAAGGTATCTGGATATAACGTTGAGTTTTGGGTTGATGGTGTCTGGTATCCAGCCGCTATCGACATGAACTACGAGGTGGCAGCCGGTGAGGTGCTAGCCATCGTAGGTGAGTCAGGTTCTGGTAAGAGCTCGTCTCAGATGGGCTTGATGTCGCTATTGGCTTCTAATGCTCGTGTCACGGGTTCCGTGAAGGTCCGTGGCAACGAAATGGTTGGCGTTCCAATCAACCAGGTCCGTAACTTCCGTGGCCGCGAAGTGGCTTACATTTTCCAGGAGCCAATGACCGCGCTAAACCCGGTGTACACCATTGGTTTCCAGATCGTGGAAGCGCTAAAGAACCACTTCTCAATGTCAAACAAGGACGCCAAGAAGCGCGCGATTGAACTGCTGGCACTGGTTGAGATTCCAAGCCCTGAGAAGAGCTTCGACAAGTACCCACACCAGCTTTCCGGTGGTCAGCGTCAGCGCGCCATGATCGCTCAGTCACTTTCTTGTGACCCGGGTCTTCTAATCGCAGATGAGCCAACCACCGCTTTGGACGTAACTGTTCAGGCTGAGATCTTGGACCTGATGCGTAACCTCAAGGACAAGCTGAACTCGGCTGTTGTTCTTATCACCCACGACATGGGTGTGGTAGCGGATCTTGCAGACCGAATCTTGGTTATGAAGGATGGCTACACCGTCGAGCAGGGCACCTCGGACCAGATCTTCAATAACCCTCAGCACCCTTACACCCAGGCACTGCTTGCCTCGGTGCCAAAGCTTGGCAGCACCGCAGTGCGTGCGGTGACCATTCTGAGGACTGAGGCTGTGCTCTCACTTCGCGATGTCGAGGTCACCTATCCAAAGCGTGGCCGTGTTCCTGCGTTCACCGCAGCTAGCGGAGTGTCATTCGATATCTACCCGGGTGAAATCCTTGGTCTTGTTGGTGAGTCAGGTTCTGGAAAGACCACCGTGGGACGCGCTGCAATCGGCCTACTGCCGATTTCTAAGGGTTCGATCAACCTAGTTGGCAAGTACATCTCTAACGCCTCACAGCGCCAGCTGCGCGAGGTTCGCCAGCACACTGGAATTGTCTTCCAGGACCCAGGTTCTTCGCTAAACCCTCGCCTTCCAATCGGTGAGAGCATTGGTGAGCCTCTTCTTTTGGCCGGCAAGGCCAAGGGCGATGATCTCAACAAGATGGTTGAGGACCTACTGGACTCGGTTGAGCTACCACGCAGCTACCGCAACCGCTACCCACACGAGCTATCCGGTGGTCAGCGTCAGCGTGTTGGTATTGCACGAGCACTATCGCTTCGCCCAGACCTACTAATCGCCGACGAGCCAACCAGCGCGCTGGACGTGTCGGTGCAGGCACGTTTCCTAGACCTATTGCTGGAGCTGCAGGACGAGTTGAAGTTTGCTTGCTTGTTCATCTCTCACGACCTTGCGGTTGTGGACATGCTGGCTCACCGCATCGCAGTTATGGAGCGCGGAAAGCTTGTTGAGATTGGTGACCGTGACCAGATCCTCAAGAACCCACAAGAGGAATACACCAAGAAACTAATCTCAGCCGTTCCTGTGCCAGACCCAGCAGAGCAGAAGCTAAGAAGACTTGCAAGAAAGGGCTAATTAGCCCTTTGTTATGCCCATTAGCTCAACTGCCTTAGCAAAGTCAGGAACCTTGTTCTGAAGCTCTGAGAAGGTACCCTCAGCAACAACTCGACCCTTATCTAGGTAGATGATCTTGTCTGAGTTCATAACGGTTGAAAGCCTGTGAGCGATCAATACAACAGTCATCTTGCCGCGCAAACTGTCTAGCACCTTAGAAATCTGAGCCTCGGTCTCGGCATCCAGCGCGCTGGTTGCCTCATCCAAGAACAAGATGCCTGGATCGCGGTATAGGGCACGGGCAATGCCTAGACGCTGAATCTCACCGCCGGATAGCTGTCCAGCGTCCGGCTCGACATTCATCTCAAGCGCGCCAGGGTTTGCGTAGGCGTGCAGGCCGGCAAGCTTTAGGCACTCAGCAGCCTTTTCAAGATCAGTTTGTGAGTTGCTGGCAAGGGACACGTTCACTGCCAATGATCCGGAGATTAGGTGTG
>CANESN010000047.1 GCA_947441105.1 Micrococcales bacterium | reverse complement strand
CTACACCGACGAAAAGTACGAAGACATTCGCACCGAGTACGTCCCTCACATTTCCCGCATGCTGATGCTTGCCGGTTGGTCGGCAACCGAAGCAATTGAGGCAGCGCAGGTCATCTACGATCTTGAAGCCAAGATTGCAAAGCACCACTGGAGCCGTGTTGAATCTCGCGAGGCCGAGAAGACCTACAACCTCAAGGACCTTGCGGGGCTGAAGGCCCTGAACAAAAAGATTCTCTGGGATGAATACTTAGCGGGTGCAGGACTGAAGAGTTCATTACTCGATTGGAATGTAGTGATGATGCCGTCCTTCTTCGAAGGCATCGAAGAGCTACTTGCAGATGAGCACCTAGAGGCCTGGAAGCTTTGGCTGAGCTGGGTATTGGTTCGCTCATACGCCCCATACCTAAGCTCTGCATTTGTCGAAGAGCGTTTTGCCTTCTACGGCACCAAGTTAACCGGCCAGCCAGTGAACCGCCCACGGTGGAAGCGTGCCGTTGGTTTGGTTGAGGGCAGCCTTGGTGAAGCCGTTGGGCAGATCTATGTTGAGAAGAACTTCCCAGCATCGTCAAAGCAGAAGATGGAAGTTTTGGTTGGTCACCTAACTGAGGCATACCGCCAGAGCATTACCGCTCTGGACTGGATGACCGAGGAGACCAAGGTCAGGGCTTTGGAGAAGCTATCTAAGTTCACTCCAAAGATTGGTTACCCAGACAAGTGGAAGGACTACTCAGCAATCCAGATCTCTCGCGATGATTTGGTGGGCAACGTAAGAAACGTTTCCAGCTGGGAGTTTGACTACCACGCCAACAAGATCGGCGCACCAATCGATCGCGATGAGTGGCACATGACTCCGCAGACCGTAAACGCCTACTACAACCCAGGTCTAAACGAGATCGTCTTCCCGGCAGCAATTTTGCAGCCACCGTTCTTCTCACCTGAGGCTGATGACGCGATGAACTTCGGCGGCATCGGCGGCGTTATTGGTCACGAGATCGGACACGGTTTTGACGACCAGGGTTCGAAGTATGACGGAGACGGAAAGCTAGTTTCCTGGTGGACCGAGGCAGACCGTGCTGCATTCGAAGAGCGCACCCGTTCGCTTATCGACCAGTACAGCGAGCTGAGCCCAACCGATCTCGATGACAGCCACAAGGTAAACGGTGAGCTCACCATCGGTGAGAACATCGGAGACCTCGGCGGCCTTAGCATCGCCTGGAAGGCTTACCTGATTTCATTGAACGGCGCACAGCCACCGGTTATCGATGGCATGAGCGCAGCAGAGCGTTTCTTGATGGCTTGGTCCCAGTGCTGGAGAGGCAAGTCTCGTGATGAGATTGCGATCCAGCGCTTAGCAACTGACCCGCACTCCCCACCAGAGTTCCGCGTGAACCAGGTGGTCAAGAACCTGGACCTTTTCCACGAGACCTATGGCACAACCGAGTCTGATGCGCTCTGGCTGGACCCAGCCAAACGCGTTGTGATCTGGTGAAACTCTGGTTCCGAATTCTCTACGTAATGCTCACGTGGAGAAGCAGATCAAAGCTGAGAATCGACGAGGTTTCCACCACGTCTTTTCGCGTTTGGCCGACTGACCTAGATATCTATCGCCACATGAACAATGGCGTATTTCTAACCCTGATGGACCTGGGTCGCTTCGACCAAGGACTTAGAACCGGCCACTGGCAGAAGTGGCAGAAACTCGGCTGGTATCCAATCGTGGTGAACTCCACAATCAGCTATCGCAAGTCTTTAGAACCGTGGCAAAAGTTCGACATCGAAACCAGAGTGATTGGTTGGGACGAGGTCGCCTACTTCATGGAGCAGCGCTTTGTGAGAAATGGTGAGATCTATGCCCGAGCAATCATGCGCGGCAGGTTCCTAAAGCGCAGCTGGGGCGTGGTCACACCAAAAGAAGTTATGGACGGATCTGGCGGTTGGCCAGGCGCTGAACCAAAGCTGCCACAGTGGGTTATCGATTGGGCAAGTAGCTGCCAGCTCCCTAAAGGAAAAGAGCCAGCTCCAAGTACTTGGGACTAAGGCTTAGCCCCTGGCCAGCGGCAAGCGGCTATTGCATCTTCAATCGGGTTGAGCAGTAGGTCCTGAGTCTCAGGGTGCTTATCCATGTAGGTCACGGTGTAGGAACAAATCGGGACAACCTTGCCCATGTTCTCGTGCCGAATAGTGTCCAGTGACTCTCGAAGCAAGATAGCTGCAAAGTTCTTGCGCTGGTGAGCCGGGTCAACCTCGGTGTGGGTGAGGCGAATCTCAGAGTCGACTTGTTCGTAGTCCATCAGCCCAATGCGCTTGTCCTCGAGGTAAATCTCGAAGCGACTGTCTTCTGGCTTGTGAACCACTTTTGCGCTCATGCTGTTAATCTTTCCCTCGTGACTGCCAACTTAGTAATCATGGGGGATAACCTCGAGCATCTCAAGTCGATGCCGAGTGAGTCTGTGCAGTTGATCTACATCGACCCACCCTTCAATACCGGTCGCGAGCAAGTTCGAACCAATCGCACCTCACGGGTTTGCGAATCGGGTCGGGTTGGTTTTCAGGGAAAACGCTACGAGCAGGTCGTATCCAAGGTTCTAAGTTATGACGACGAGTTCGCAGATTACTGGGCGTTTCTAGAGCCAAGACTTGAAGAGAGCTGGCGACTACTTTCTGATACCGGCACCCTCTACCTGCATCTGGACTACCGAGAGTCTCACTACGCCAAGGTTTTGCTCGATGCCCTCTTCGGCAGGGAGAGCTTTCTAAACGAGATCATCTGGGCCTATGACTATGGAGCACGTTCCAAGTCGCGCTGGCCAGCCAAGCACGACAACATTCTGGTCTACGTGAAAAACCCAAAGACTTATTACTTCAACTCCCAAGAGGTTGATCGCGAGCCATACATGGCCCCAGGACTCGTCACTAAGGAAAAGGCAGAGCGCGGCAAGCTGCCAACCGACGTCTGGTGGCACACCATCGTCTCACCAACTGGCAAAGAGAAAACCGGTTACCCCACTCAGAAACCCGAAGGTATTCTCCGCAGGATAATCATGGCGAGCTCAAAACCAGGAGACCTGGTTTTGGATTTCTTTGGAGGATCTGGAACCACTGCAGCCGTTGCGGCCAAGCTAGGAAGACAGTTCATCACGATTGATCAGAGTCAGGACTCAATCAAGGTGATTATCGAGCGATTGGCGAATAACGGTGTCGCTTTCGAATTGGTTTCAAGCTAAACCAAATAACGTATGCCGCTAAAAGAATGTAGATTGCGGCAACCGTCATAGCCATTCCAAGATTCTCTGCACCGGGACGACCAAGCAGCTTGAACATCACAATTGGCAAAGTTTCGTTTGAACCGAACGCAAGGAAACTTGCTGCACCAAATTCACCAATGGAGACCATGGCGCTAAAAGAGATTGCGAGAGTAAAGCTCTTCTTGAGAAGCGGCAGCTCGATCATCCGGATGGTCTGAAGCTTGCTAGCGCCGTCCATGCGACTCGCTTCTAAAAGCTCTGGGTCAATGCCCATCCTCGCGGGGCGGAGAATTTGGAATGCCACTGGAAGAGCGAACAGCACTTGAACTAGTGGAAGCAAAACCCACGAACTCGTGAGAACTCGAGGCAGGTAGCCAACTAACGCAAGAGTTGCTAATCCAACAACAACCGGGGAAATGCCGATCGGAATCAGGACCCAACTGGATGGGCGCCTTCGGCTTGCAAGCAGATAGGCAAGAGGTACCGAGACCAGCATCACCACTGCAGCATTGCGGATGCTGTTGACACTGGCCTCTAGAACGGTGATGTTCAGCACATTGCGTTCACCCTTGGTGGAGAGGTTGGCCAGGTTCTGCAGCAGCCCCTCACCCTCCATAGCTCTCGACACAACAACTGCAATTGCAATCAGCACTGCTCCACTCAGCAACACACCCAGTACCTTCTCAAAGCGATTGGGCTGAATCAGCGAAGGTGCTATTTCGTCCAAAGCGGTCGGAGTTCCACCAACCACTCTCGAAAGTAAGAACATTGCAATCGTGAGCAGTGTCTGTAAGACCGCAAAAGTGGCGGCCAGGTTTAGATCAAGATTCTGCAGAGCGGCTACCGCAATCTCAGTCTCTAGAGTTTTGACCTTGCCTGCTCCCAGGGTCACAACCAGACCAAAACTTGTCGCTGAGTAAAGGGCAACCAACAGCGCTGCCGCGGTAATGCCTTGACGCTGTTGTGGAAGCTCAATGCGAAGTCTGATTTGCCGGTCACTCGCTCCAGCAAGTCGCGCAGACTCAACCTGTTCCGAGTCAATGGTTGTAGCTGCAAACACTTTCCCAATGAAGCCGAAGTTCATAAACACGTGTGCCGCGACAATCAGTAACATTCCCAAATTGGAATTTATCTCAGCCGTCCCAAAAACTCCCTCGAAGGCAAGTCCGACTAAAAATGGTGGAAGCAGAAATGGCACGAGCGTTATTGCGGCTATCAGTCGCGCAGTTTTTGGATCTAGCGATCTGAGCCAGTTTCCAAATGGAATACCAAAAGCCACAGACAGCAATGAACTTGCCAACGCGATGATCGCGGTGGTTAAAAGTAGCTCGAGGCTAGTTGTCAAAAACGTCCGACCAGTCCGTTAGCCAGCGTTCGCGATCGGCTGCAAAGTCCTGGTCTCCACCAATAACACTTTCAGCCGGCGGCGCGAATTGTTCAAACTCGGTAGGGATGGCAGTGCCTGGGTTTGGGTATACGAACATGTTCCAAGGCAATGACTCCTGGAAACTCGGAGCGAGCATGAAGTCAATTAGAGCTTGACCACCGGCAGAGTTTGCTCCGCCTTCAACAAGCCCTGCGTACTCGTATTGTCTGAAGCACTCTTTGAGCAATGCTTTGGACTGAGGCTTACCTTCTTTGATTTCTGCCGCGGGAGAACTTGCATAGCTGAGCACTATTGGCCTAGTTCCACCGTAACGAGTGAAATCAGTGAAGTACGCCTCGGTCCAACTGCTTGTAGTTTTGAGCCCGTTGTCACGCAGTGAACGCCAGTAGGCAAAGACTTCGGCTTTTGTCTCAAAACCAGCGTAGGTAGTGATTAGAAAAGCCATTCCAGGGGACGAGAGGTTTGGATTAGGAATCACAACCAGGTCTTTGTATTTGTTTTGACCAAGATCGCGCCAGCTGGTTGGAGGCTGAATGTTGTTCTGCTCAAACCACTGAATGTCGTAGTTGAAGCAGACGTCGCCGTAATTGACCTGCTTAAGATCTTGAACCACGTTGTTCTCAAGAGCCACCGAGGCGAAGGTGTTGTCGATGCCATAGACCACATCGGCAATCGGTGCATTTTGAGTCAGGACAAGTTTGTTCGTAAGGCTTCCGGTGTCGCCGAGTGCAATGACCTCGAGCTGGTAACCGGTTGACTTTTCAAACTCAGCAATCTGCTCGTCGCTGATGTAGAACGAGTCGTGAGTTGCAAGTCTGACAAGCTCGATTTTCTCCGCAGGGGCAGCTGCGCAGCCGGTCAGTAGCAGCGCCGCAATCGTTGCGATAACTAGTTTTTTCATGTCGTGCCTTTCCATAAGTTAGGCACGGGTTTGAGGTGTCTCCCTGCGCTGGCATTACCCATATCAGGTTCGACGGTCGAAGACTAGCTAGTCTTCCTCTCAGTCCGGTTTACCGAACTCCCGTGTAGTAAAAAGTATAGGTCTTAGTGGGCCGCAGCGGCAGCCTCAGCTGCCTCCAGAGCGGCACTCTTTTGACGCAGCGGGATCTCCTTGATGAACCAGCTGATGATGAATGCGATTGCGATAAACACAGCGGCCAACATAAACACTGTCAACGAGCTGTCAACGAATCCCATTCGGAATGGCAGCGTCAAGCGATCATCCGCTCCGATCAGGAAAGAGCTGTCGTTTGTGATTCCCTCAGCCCGACACCGTCGAGGTGATCAGATAGGCGGTGGTGGCCCAAGCCTGAAGAGATAGGCCATCAAGATCATCGGCGATGGTTCGCATCGCGCCTCCAACCACCGACTGGTCCAAAGCCGCCAGGAACATTCCCGACATAAGACCAATCAAAACCAGCCAAATCTGCCTCGGAGTCATTTCTCCTGATTGTGCGGCTTGTTTTGCGGCTTCCCGCCTTGATTTAGTGGGCAATTGAACTCCAAGTTTTAGGGTGGTACTCGTGCCACAGTCTAGACCTCTAGTTCGGAACCCACTTTTTGTGTTTGTTCCTCCTATTGTGCTGCTTGGCCTGGGTCTCGCTTTTGTCCTGCAGCCCGGGGCATTTGCACCGAAACATGAGCTCGTGGAGCAAGCGATCAGTGAACGTCAGGTGGCAGCTGTTCCTAAGACTCAACTGGCAATGGCTTCATTTCACCAAACCAGACTTGCCACAAATTTCGGTGGCTCTGATCTTGTGGTTGTGAACAAGCAGCGCCCGCTGCAACCTTTGGAATACCAGCCTTTGAACCTAAGAAATATTGAGAGCTCCAAGAACCTAGATAACTCACGGGGTTTGCAGTTAGTCGATCAGGCTGCTACTGCTCTTGAGGATTTAGCCAAAGCCATG
>CANESN010000046.1 GCA_947441105.1 Micrococcales bacterium | reverse complement strand
GGAAACTCTGCGACTGTTTACTGCGCGGGCTGCGACCAGCGTTTGATATGCAACAACTGCAAGGGTCCAATTTGGGAAAATGAAAAGGGCGAGTACCGCTGTCGCGTCTGCCAAGGCATTAGCCACAGCTGCGCAGCATGCGGTTCAAACAAACTGCGAAGGGGTCGAACTGGCAGCACCAGAACCTCGGCGGAATTCGGCAAGGCATTTCCGGGAATAACCATTTCGGAGTTCACATCAGACACAAAGCCAACGGCAATCAAGAAATCCAAGCACCTTGTGCTCGCAACCCCAGGCTCTGCTCCGAGAGTGCAACAGGGCTACGCAGCGCTTTTGATTCTAGATTCGGATGTCTGGTTGGCTATGCCGCAGCTTAGATCTGAACAGACGGCGGTTAGAGACTGGATGGAGGCTATTGAGCTTCTCTCAGACACTGGTCGGGCACATATAGCCGGCGTCGATCAAGACTTGGGGCAAGCTCTGTCACTTGGGCAACATCGGGCGTTAGCAACTAACGCCTTCCGGGAAGTCAACTCACTCTCCCTTCCGCCGGCTGCCCGAATCGCAACACTAGAGGGAACACAGGACACTATTGCTCAGGCTCTAGAACTAGCTACCAAGGCGGGAGCGACTGTTCTTCGCAGCAACCTTTCGGAGAGCGCATCCGCCCTTATACGCTTCAGCTACAGCCAGGGAGCCGAAGTATCAGCTAGCCTCAAAGCACTTGCTCTGAAAACCAATGCTCGATTGGTCGGAGCCAACAAGCGACGAGGGCTCAAGATCGTCATGGATGACCCGAGCGCGCTTTAGGTGATGTGAGAATGAAAATAATCTTTGCTGGAACTCCAGAGAATGCCGCTCTTGCTCTAGAACTCGTCTCTAAGACCCATGAGGTCGTTCTGGTCATCACTCGTCCAGATGCTGAAATCGGTAGAAAGCGAATCCTTACCCCTTCTCCGGTCGCTAGCAAGGCAATGCAATTAGCTCTGCCCTTATTGAAGGCCAACAGGATCAATGAAGAAGAGTTGCTAAGAATCAACGCTGCAGATGCGGAGCTTGCTTTAGTTGTTGCCTTTGGAAGCTTGATTCCGCAAGCAGCACTAGATGCTTTGCCGTGGTGGAACATCCATTTCAGCTTGCTACCAAAGTGGCGGGGAGCATCCCCGTTGCAGCAGTCGATCCTCTCTGGCGGAATCGGTGCAGGCGTAACACTCTTTGAGCTCGATGCAGGCATGGATACCGGACCAATAATCGCCTCCCAGGAGATTTCACCGAGGGAGAACGAGACGACTGCGGCGGCCCTTGAGCGTTTCACGATTGCCGGCGTGAATCTTTTTCAGCAGCAAGCAGGGAAGCCAACAGTGCCAACTCCGCAGTCCGGAGACGCTACCTTGGCACCAAAGCTCAATCGAGCGACAGCACGCTTGAACCTAAGTGGGAATGCGCTGAGTGTTCACAGGGCAGTCATGGCATTTAATCCTGAACCAATGGCTTGGTGCGAACTGGATGGCAACCCAATCAGAGTCTTGGAAACCAGGTCGCTTGGGTCCTCTAGTTGGACTGAGAACCCAAACAAGGGCAGGGTCTTCAAGTCTGCGGAGAAGATTTTGCTCGAGTGCCAAGATGGCAGTCGTCTAGAACTGGTTACCATTCAACCCGCAGGAAAGCAAGCTATGGCAGCTTCCGATTGGTTCCGCGGCCTAAGCGACGAGGTTTATCTTGCCTAATCCAAGAATGGTTGCGATAGATCTACTGACTCGGGTAGCGGATTCAGACAGCTACATAAATCTTCTTCTTCCTAGCTTTCTAACGAAGGCAAATGTTGCGGATTCCGATCGTGGTTTGATTCAGGAACTCAGCTACGGAAGTCTTCGTTGGCAGCTTCAGTACGACAGCTTTATTGACCACTTCACTACCGGCAAAACTCTCTCGCCAAAGCTCCGTATCGTTATAAGGGTCGGAATGCATCAGCTCTTTAGAATGCGAGTACCGGCACACGCTGCGATTCACGAAACCGTTGAGCTGGTCAAGACCCTCGAGAAAAGTGCAGCCGGGCTTGCCAATGCGGTTCTTAGAAACGCTGACCGCGCAGGCTTTGAGCAACTTCTAGACGATTGCTCTGAAGGTAAACGCCCGGAGGAAGTGCTAGCCATTCGCTATTCCCACCCAACCTGGGTTATTGCAGCTCTGAGAAGCGCTTTGGAGCTAGACGGTAAGAAAGAACAGCTAGAAGCTCTACTCGAAGCGAATAACGAAACACCTACCGTGAACCTCGCAGCGCTACCAAACACCAAGGCGGCAGACTACCTCACCAGCGAAGGGCTGCAGCGTGGAGAAGCAGCTCCAACAGCGTTTTTGGCAACAGGTAACCCAGAGCCGTACCTTTCAGTTCCAGGAGTGAGAGTTCAAGATCAGGGTTCACAGTTGGTCGCTCTTGCACTTCTTGCTGTCGCGGACAAATCTGGACGTTGGTTGGATATGTGCTCCGGTCCCGGCGGAAAAGCAGCGATGCTGCAGGCGGGAATCGCAAGCGATGGCGGAGTGCTCGATTGCCTTGAGCCAATACCTAATCGCGCTGACTTAGTCAGGTCAGCTCTGAACCCAAACCTCCCTGGAACGGTGAAGGTTGGTTACGGTCAAGACGCTAAGAAGAACACGTACGACGCGGTTCTACTTGATGCACCTTGCACCGGACTCGGATCAGTAAGGCGAAAGCCAGAGTCTCGCTGGCGTAAGACTACCGAGCAGCTAACCGGACTCACCAAGTTGCAGGGAGAGTTGCTTGATGCGGCAGCTGAGGCGCTCAAGCCTGGGGGCTATTTGCTCTATTCAACCTGCTCGCCACTAGTTCTTGAAACCAATACCCAGATCAAACAAGCGCTCGATAATCACCCAGAGCTCGAACTGGTCAATGCAAATGAAGTTCTAAATGAAATATCCCCACAATTGCAAATGGGCACAGATCGTAAGACGGCTCAGCTTTGGACACACCTTCACGCCACCGATGCGATGTTTATCGCAATCATTCGCAAGAAGTAAGCTCGCGGTATGAAGATTCACCCTTCGATTCTGAGCGCAGACTTTGCGAACCTCGAGGCCGAACTAGCAACGATCTCGAGCGCCGATGCCGCGCACGTCGATGTCATGGATAACCATTTCGTACCAAACCTGACCCTAGGTCTACCGATTGTTTCAAGATTGTTTGAGGTATCAAAACTGCCACTGGACATCCACCTAATGATTTCCAACCCAGAACGTTGGGCTCCTTCTTACGCGGAGCTTGGTTGTGAATCAGTGACCTTCCACCTTGAGGCGGCAACCGACCCAATAGGTCTTGCCAGAAAGATCCGAGACATTGGATCTAAGGCCGCAATCGCCATTAAGCCGGACACTCCTTTTGAAGCGGTTGCAGAGCTCCTACCTGAGATAGATATGCTGCTAGTTATGACCGTTGAGCCTGGTTTTGGCGGTCAGAAGCTGATTCCAGACACGATTGTCAAGATTGCTCAAGCCCGAGCAGCACTTGATTCAAGGGGTCTGTCATTAGCTATTCAGGTCGATGGCGGTGTGACGGAGTCGAACATTTCACAGCTTGCCGAAGCCGGAGCGGATGTTTTTGTTGCAGGAAGCGCGGTCTTCAGGGCGGAAAATCGCAACCTAGAGATTGCCAAGCTGAGAGAACTGGCCCACTCTCACTAGCGCTGGGGCGGTAACCTAGTCCCATGAAATCCTTTGAACAGCTCTTTGAAGAGCTCAGCATTCGAAACTTGGAGCGCCCTGAGGGGTCGCGATCGACCGAATTGCTTGAACTAGGAGTTCATGCGATCGGAAAGAAGATTGTGGAGGAAGCAGCCGAGGTTTGGATGGCTGCAGAACACGAATCGGAGGAACAATTAGCTCTTGAAGCCTCGCAGTTGATCTACCACCTACAACTGATTTTGATCGCCCGCGGGATTCCGCTTTCCAAGGTAGAGGAGCAGCTCTGATGCTTAAAGTAGCGGTCCCAAATAAGGGCATCCTTTCCGACTCAGCTATCTCGATGCTTAGGGAAGCCGGCTATGCCGTTAGAAGAGACACTGCGGAACTTCACCTGGTAGACGAGCAGAACCAAATTGAGTTTTTCTACCTAAGGCCAAGGGACATTGCAACCTATGTCGGCTCGGGGTCACTGGATGTTGGTCTAACTGGTTTGGACCTGTTGAAGGACGCCCAATCAAAAGCGGATGAAGTAGCAGATCTAGGTTTTGGAGCATCGACATTTAGATTTGCCGCACCTATAGATTCCGGATTTCAATCGGTTTCAGATCTTCAGGGAAAGCGTCTTGCCACCGCATATCCAAACCTGATCTCGGATTACCTAGCTGAGCACGGAGTGAAAGCGGAAATCGTAAAGCTTGACGGGGCTGTCGAATCAGCGGTGAAGCTTGGCGTTGCTGACGCAGTTGCGGACGTGGTCTCTACGGGCAACACCCTGCGCAAGGCCGGGCTTGCGATCTTTGGACCTGTCATCTTGAAATCGACCGCAAGACTGATTTCGGCGCCTGGCAAGTCACAGGAGGCGGCAAAGCTTCTAAGAAGACTTCAGGGAGTAATCGTCGCAAGAGAGTACGTCATCTTTGATTACGACTGCCCAGTCGAGTTGCTATCGGCAGCGACCAAGGTTACTCCTGGTATCGAGTCACCAACCATTTCACCGCTCGAGGACAAGGATTGGGTTGCTGTGAGGGCGTTAGTAAAGGCGGATCAGACCAACCTGGTGATGGACCAGCTCTATGAAATTGGCGCACGTGCCATTCTGGTTAGCGCGATTCACGCCGCGAGAATCTAGTGCCAGCAATCCGCATAATTCCGTGTCTTGATGTTGCAGCTGGGCGCGTGGTCAAAGGTGTGAACTTTCAGAATTTGAAGGACAGCGGCGATCCGGTTGAGCTAGCCAGTCGCTACTACCTGCAGGGGGCCGATGAGGTCACCTTTTTGGATGTTGCAGCGACTCACGAAAACCGTGGCACGATGCTCGAGATGGTTACCAGGTGCGCTGAACAGGTCTTCATTCCACTAACCGTTGGTGGTGGAGTGCGCCAGCTGCAGGATGTCACTGAATTACTTGCATCGGGCGCGGACAAGGTGTCGGTTGGTTCCGCGGGTATCTCAAGACCTGAACTTCTTGCTGAGATTACAAAGGAACACGGCGATCAAGTCCTCGTGATTTCACTTGACCTCAAGCGAGCACCTACACCATCCGGCTTTGGTGTCACCTCTCACGGCGGACGTCAGATTACGGAACTAGATGCTTTGGATTGGGTTCGAAAGGTCCAAGACCTTGGAGCTGGCGAGCTGTTGGTAAACAGCATCGATGCAGATGGCACCAGAGATGGCTTCGACCTAGAGCTAATCGAAGCAATCAAGAAGATTTCACACGTTCCTGTTATTGCTTCGGGTGGAGCCGGAAAGCTTGAGCACTTTATCGCTGCGGCCAATGTCGGGGCAGATGCTTTGCTTGCCGCAAGCGTTTTTCACGAGGGCTTGTTTACGATTTCAGATGTGAAAGATTCCCTGCGCTTAGCTGGATTGGAAGTCAGATGAGAACTCTAAAGATTGACGAAGTCAGATTTGACGAGCGCGGGTTAGTTCCGGTTGTGACTCAAGACGCCCACACCAAAGAAGTATTGATGCTCGCCTACGCCAATCGCGAGACGCTCTTGGAGTCACTAGAGATCAAGAAAATGGTCTACTTCTCAAGATCCAGAAATCAACGCTGGCTCAAGGGTGAGACCTCTGGAAACTATCAAGAGCTCGCTTCGCTAAACCTGGACTGCGACGGCGATACCGTCTTGGCCATGGTTCACACATCCGGCCCAGCATGCCACAATGGCACCTCAACTTGTTTTGAGGAGGACTGATGCTTGGCTTTGAACAGGTCAAAGAACTAGCTAAGTCCTTCAACGTCATTCCGATTAGCAAGAAGCTGTTTGCCGGAACAGAAACCCCGATGGGGATCTATCAGAAGCTTTGCGATTCAAGACCGAACACTTTCCTGTTGGAGTCCGCCGAGCAAGGCGTTTGGGGTCGCTACTCCTTCATTGGAGTTCGCTCACGTGGTCAGCTGGTTGCAACCGAACAGTCTGTCCAATGGATCTCTGATCACAACGCCTTGCCCTCGGGAGAACTTCCAGCTGGCCCACTTGACGCCTTAGAAGCACTCCAATCGAACTGGCACTCTTCGCATGTTGACTTCCCCCTCAGTTCCGGTCTGGTTGGTTTTGTCAGCTGGGGAGCGGTCAATTTACTTGAGCGCTTGCCCGAGTCAAAGCCTGCGGACTACCAAGTTCCGCTTTTAGCTTTCAACCAGTTCAGCCAGCTGATTGTTATGGATCACCTAAGCGCGGAGCTGATTCTGGTTGGTGTTGTCTTCGATGACGGCTCAGATCTTGAGGCTAGCTACAACAAGGTGCTTGCAGAGTTGGCTGACTCAGAAGCGCAGCTTCGTAAGCCCACACCGGCATTGATTTCAGAGCCAATCTGGCCTGCGCCTGAATTTGAAAAGCGCACAAGTGAGTCTGACTTTCTTTCTCAAAT
>CANESN010000045.1 GCA_947441105.1 Micrococcales bacterium | reverse complement strand
CTAACCGGCCTAGTTGCAAGCAAGAACATCACCTTTGTTGTCGGTGAGGGCCACATGACAGGTCCGAAGACCATGACTGTCAACGGCGAGAACTACACCGGCAAGAACGTTGTTCTCGCTACCGGGTCCAACACCAGGACTCTGGGGATTGAGATCACCGGCCGTGTAATCACCAGTGACCAGGCCCTGCAGATGGACTTCGTTCCAAACCGGGTCGCAATCCTGGGTGGTGGCGTTATCGGTGTTGAGTTTGCATCCATCTGGCGTTCATTTGGCGCAGAGGTGGTAATCATCGAAGGCCTTGACCGCCTAGTTCCTAACGAGGATCCTGCAATGAGCAAGGTTCTAGAGCGCGCATACAAAAAGCGTGGAATTGAGTTCAAGCTTGGTAACCGTTTCAAGACCGTAAGCCAAGACGATAACGGTGTAACCGTTGAACTTGAGAATGGTGAGCAGATTTCTGCAGAGCTACTGTTGGTAGCGGTAGGACGCGGTCCAAATGCAACTGGTTTTGGCTTTGAGGAGCAGGGCGTTGCCATGGATCGCGGCTTCGTTCCAACCAACGACCGTTTGCAGACCAACCTGCCTGGTGTCTATGCGGTCGGAGACATCGTTCCTGGATTGCAGCTAGCACACCGCGGATTTATGCACGGCATCTTTGTGGCTGAGGAAATCGCAGGTCTTAAGCCACTAAGGATTGACGAGTGGGGCATCCCACGCGTTACATACTGTGAACCTGAAATCGCATCGGTGGGACTAACCGAGGCTCAAGCCCGTGAGAAGTTCGGCACCGACAGTGTCTCGATCTACGAGTACAACCTGGCAGGCAACGGTAAGAGCAACATCTTGGGAACTGCCGGAGTTGTAAAGCTGGTTCGCCAGAACAACGGTCCAGTTGTCGGCTTCCACATGATTGGATCTCGCGCAGGCGAGCAGGTCGGCGAAGCGCAGCTAATTGTGAACTGGGAAGCAACTCCAGAGGATGTTGCACCACACCTTCACGCTCACCCAACTATGAACGAAGCAATCGGCGAGGCGCACATGGCCCTCGCTGGCAAGCCACTACACGCACACGCCTAAAAGCAAAAGGACTAAGTCATGAGCGAAGTTGTTCTTCCAGCACTTGGAGAATCTGTAACCGAGGGAACTATCACCCGTTGGCTCAAGAAGGTCGGCGACACCGTTGCCGTTGACGAGCCATTGGTTGAGGTCTCAACCGACAAGGTCGACACCGAGATCCCATCGCCAGTAGCTGGCGTAGTTCAGCAAATCTTGGTCCAAGAGGATGAGACCGTTGCTGTTGGCGCAGTTTTGGCTGTAATCGGCGAAGGTGCCGCTGCGGCCCCTGCGGCGGTAGAGACTCCTGCTACTGTGGCCGCTGCTCCGGCTCCAGTAGTTGAGGCACCAGTTGTTCCTGAACCTGTTGTCCCTGCCCCTGTTGCCGCAGTTCCTGAAGCTGCTCCTGTTGCTGCACCTGTGGCAGCACCGGTCGCTCCTGCCATGCCGGCCCCAGTTCCAGCTGTTGCGCCGGCGCCAGTCGCTGCCGAGAGCGCATCAGACCCTAACTACATCACCCCGATCGTGCGCAAGCTTGCCCACGACATGGGTGTTGACCTAGCCGCCGTTCATGGCACGGGTGTCGGTGGCCGTATCCGCAAGGAAGACATCTTGGGCTTTGCAGCTATTGCACCGGCTGCACCTGCAGCCAGCGCGCCTGCGGTTGTCGCATCACCTCTTCGCGGGACCACCGAGCCAATGTCTCGTCTTCGCAAGGTATTGGCAGAGCGTGCTGTTGCATCGATGAACTCCAGCGCACAGCTAACCACCGTCGTTGAGGTAGATGTCACCAAGATTGCGAACTTGCGTAAAACTGTCCAGGCCAGCTTCGCAGCCAAGACCGGTGTGAAGTTGAACTTCATGCCGTTCTTCTGCCTGGCAGCAGCGGAAGGTCTTCAGGCTCACCCGAAGATGAACAGCTCGGTCGATGGCGAGAACATTGTTTACCACGGCACCGAGAACGTCAGCTTCGCTGTTGATACCGAGCGCGGACTACTTACTCCAGTTATTCGCAACGCGGCTTCTCTCAGCATCGCCCAGACCGCCCAGCAGATTGCGGAGCTTGCAGACCGAACTCGCAACAACAAGCTGACTCCAGACGAGCTAAGCGGTGGAACATTCACCCTCACCAACACTGGATCGCGTGGAGCGCTCTTTGATACTCCTGTGGTGTTCTTGCCTCAGAGCGCGATCCTGGGAACAGGTGTCGTCACCAAGCGTCCGGTTGTAGTAACTGACGCAGACGGTGACGAGTCGATTGCTATTCGCTCAATGGTTTACCTCGCGCTTAGCTACGATCACCGTCACATCGATGGTGCCGATGCTTCTCGCTACCTAACCGATGTCAAGGCTCGCCTTGAAGCCGGTGCATTCGAGGCAAACCTAGGTATCTAGTTCGCCATTACCCAGGAAGTGACTAACTGATTACCTGGTGGTAGTTCACAAGGAGTATTGAGTGCCTGAGTTCATTGACCTTGCATTCGCCCCGAACTACATCAGCTATGACGATGCATACCAAAAACAACTTGAGATTCATGCGCAGGTTGTGGCCGGAACAATCCCCAACACCGTCTTGCTGCTCGAGCACAGCTCGGTATACACAGCCGGCAAGCGCACCGAGGCGGAGGAACTGCCGCTAAACGGCAGTGATTTCGTTGAGACTAACCGCGGTGGGAAAATCACCTGGCATGGACCGGGTCAGTTGGTCGGCTACGCAATCATGCGACTCCCCCAGCCAATTGACGTTGTCAACTTCGTGCGTTGGATGGAGCAGGTTCTAATCGATGTTTTAGCCCGGCTTGGCGTAAAGGGCGAGCGCGTCGAAGGTAGAACCGGAGTTTGGTTCGAAACGGAAAATGGCTTTGAGAAGGTTGCCGCAATTGGGATCAGGGTTTCTGAGAAGGTTACGATGCATGGCTTTGCTTTGAACTGCAATAATTCTCTAGAGCCATACGAACACATAATTGCTTGTGGCATCTCTGATGCGAAGACGACAACCCTGAGCAGGATTCTCGGGCGCGATGTCAGCGTGACAGAAGCAGCTAACCTTGTAAAAGAACTGATGGGAGAGGTACCAAGTGCCAGAATCTAAGCCTGAGCGCAAGCTACTCCGCCTTGAGGTTCGCAACAGCGAGACCCCAATCGAGCGCAAGCCACCGTGGATCAAGATCACGGCGAAGATGGGGCCTGAGTATCAGCAGCTGCACTCACTGGTGAAAGACCAGGGACTACACACAGTTTGTCAAGAAGCAGGTTGCCCAAACATCTTCGAATGCTGGGAAGACCGCGAGGCGACCTTCCTAATTGGTGGCTCGCAGTGCACCAGAAGATGCGACTTTTGCCAGATTGACACCGGTAAGCCGGCCGACTTTGACGCTGATGAGCCAAGACGTGTCGGTGAATCAGTAAAAACCATGAACCTGCGCTACGCGACCGTTACTGGTGTGGCACGAGATGACCTTGAAGATGAAGGTGCCTGGCTATACGCCGAGACCATCCGTCAAATCCACCAGCAGTCCCCCGGCACCGGTGTGGAGATTCTGATTCCTGACTTCAGCGGTAAGCTAGAGCTTTTGCAGCTGGTCTTCGACGCCAAGCCAGAGGTGTTTGCCCACAATGTCGAAACTGTGCCAAGGATTTTCAAGCGCATCAGACCTGCCTTTAACTATGAGCTCTCTCTAGACGTAATTACCCAGGGCAGAAAAGCTGGGATGGTAACGAAGTCCAATTTGATTCTTGGCATGGGCGAGGAGCGCTCCGAGATTACTCAGGCGCTTCAGGATCTGCACGACGCGGGAACCGACATCATCACAATCACTCAATATCTGAGACCGACTCCACGCCACCACCCTGTTGAGCGCTGGGTCAAGCCAGAAGAATTTATCGAGATGGCAAAAGAGGCCGAAGAGATGGGCTTTTTGGGCGTGCTCTCCGGTCCATTGGTTCGTTCCAGTTACCGAGCTGGTCGACTATGGGCAACGAGCATGTTGGCTAAGGGGCGTCCAATTCCTGAGCACCTACAACACTTGGCCGACAAGCTTGAGTTCGCTCAAGCCAGCGCGATTGCCTAGGTAAACTAGTCCCGTGGCTAAGAATCCAAAATCCCCTGGCAGAATGCGCCAGTTACTGCGTGTCTACAAGATCACCGCAAAGAATGACCCGACCGCCCTCTGGCTTGCCATCTTGGGTTTCCTTTTGGTACTCGGTGCAAGCTTCCTAATCGGATTCTTGGTAAATGGCTTGGGAACTCTCGGTTTCTGGCTCTGGATCGCAACTGGTTTGCTCTCTGCCTTTTTGACCTTCATGATCGTGATGTCTAGACGCGCCGAACGCAATGCCTACATTCAGATTGAAGGTCAGGCTGGAGCAGTTGGAGCTGTACTTGACTCTCAGATTCGCAGATCTTGGAGAGCCTCTCCAATGCCTATCGCCGTAAACCCAAAGAGTCGTGATGCGGTCTACCGCATGATCGGACCGGCCGGTGTTGTACTAATTGGCGAAGGACCTTCCGCACGAGTCCAGCAGATGCTTGAAGACGAGTCCCGCCGTATTGCTCGCAGCGCGCCTGGGGTTCAGATTCACAAGGTTCGTGTCGCAATCGATGGCGGAGTGCGGCTATATGAGCTACTGAAAACCGTGTACAAACTAAAGAAATCTCTCACCCGATCAGAGGTTAGCGCCGTGGCTAATCGTCTGGACTCGCTTGCAAACTCGACGGCATTACCGATCCCCAAGGGGATTGACCCGATGAGGGCAAGGCCGCCTAAGCGCAAGGCTTAACATTCCCGAAACATTTGGGATGTAACTTATCTTCATTCCGACCGGAATGTCGCACTACCTATGAGAGGGAACAGCCATGTTCAAAACTGCCTCTGAGGTGCTCGCATACATCAAGGAAAACGACGTTAAGTTCCTAGATGTTCGCTTCACCGACCTACCAGGCGTTCAGCAGCACTTCAACTTGCCAGTGTCTCAGATCAACGAAGAATTCTTTGCCAATGGGCAGCTCTTCGATGCATCCTCGATTCGCGGTTTTGCTTCAATCCACGAGTCAGACATGCAGTTGATTCCAGATGTGACCACTGCATACATCGACCCATTCCGCATCGAGAAGACCTTGATCATCTCGTTCGACATTTACAACCCACGTAACGGTGAGCTTTACCACCGCGACCCTAGACAGGTTGCACACAAGGCTGAGCGCTACCTAGCCTCCACGGGCATCGCGGACACCGCGTTCTTCGCACCAGAAGCAGAATTCTTCATCTTCGATGAGGTTCGCTACGAGTACAAGGCCAACACCTCGTTCCACATCGTGGACTCGGTCGAGGGTGCTTGGAACTCAGCCCGCCACGAAGAGGGTGGAAACCTTGGAAACAAGACTCCATTCAAGGGTGGTTACTTCCCGGTTTCCCCAGTTGACCACCTTGCTGACATTCGCGACACCATCGTGTTGGAGCTTGAGGCAGCTGGTCTTGACGTTGAGCGCAGCCACCACGAGGTTGGTACCGCGGGTCAGTGCGAGATCAACTACCGCTTCGACACCCTGGTGAAGTCTGCAGATGACGTATTGAAGTTCAAGTACATCGTCAAGAACGTAGCTCACCAGTACGGCAAGACCGCAACGTTTATGCCTAAGCCACTATTTGGTGACAACGGTTCCGGTATGCACGTTCACCAATCGCTTTGGAAAGACGGCAAGCCGCTGTTCTACGATGAGTCTGGCTACGGTGGTCTATCTGACCTTGCTCGCTGGTACATCGGTGGATTGCTAAAGCACGCGCCAAGCTTGCTTGCATTTACCAACCCAACCGTGAACTCCTACCACCGTCTAGTTCCAGGCTTTGAAGCTCCAGTGAACTTGGTTTACTCGGCAGGTAACCGCTCGGCTGCTATCCGCATCCCGATGACCGGTTCGAACCCGAAGGCCAAGCGCATTGAGTTCCGCGCTCCTGATGCTTCCGGAAACCCATACCTTGCCTTCGCAGCAATGCTGATGGCTGGTCTTGACGGAATCAAGAACCGCACTGAGCCACACGCACCGGTTGACAAGGACCTTTACGAGTTGCCACCAGAGGAAGCGAAGTCCATCCCTCAGGTTCCAGGCTCCCTCGAAGGAGTTCTGGATGCCTTGGAGCAGGACAACGAGTACCTCAAGCAGGGCAACGTCTTCACCGACGACCTAATTGAGACCTGGATCGACTACAAGCGTGAGAAGGAAATAAAGCCACTGGCTCTGCGCCCTCACCCTTACGAGTTCGAGCTTTACTACGGCGTCTAGTAAGTCAAATTGAAAACAGGCGGGCCTTCGGGTTCGCCTGTTTTCGTTTAAGCGAAATGCTTTTCGAACGCAGTTCTAGCCTTGCGCGTAATTGAAAGGTAGTTCTCTTCAAGTAACTGCGAATCCCCCGGCTGATACTCGAGAATTCTTGCCATTGCGTCGAGCTGGCGCAGATCAGTTGGCAACAGGTCGGTTCTCTTGTCACTGGCCAGCACCTCAGCGCTGCGGCATCTTGAGGCAATCAACCAACCGGAGGCTAAGCGCTGAATGTCTTCGGCAGGGATCAAACCCTGGGCTCTTAGTGCCTCCAAGGCTT
>CANESN010000044.1 GCA_947441105.1 Micrococcales bacterium | reverse complement strand
CACCCAATTCGTGGCGGTAAGCAGCCGAGGATTCTGTTTGGAACCCAGGCAGCATCAAGGCCTCCGAAGTTTGTGCTCTTTGCAACTGGATTTATCGAAGCCGGTTACCGCCGCTTTATCATTCGTAAGCTTCGCGAGACCTATGGTTTTGAGGGCAGCCCTATTGAGATCGGCGTTCGAGTAAGAGAGCGCCGCAAGCGCGGCAAGTAATGTCCAAAATCTCTGTGGTTAGAGCAGGGGCTGTTGGAACCGCTACCGCTCAAGACTTTGGGCTACTGAGTATTTCTGGCTCTTCATTCATAGTCCCTGCTCTGACCAATAGACTGCTTGTGTTGTTAGACAACGGGCTGTAGCGCAGCTTGGTAGCGCACTTGACTGGGGGTCAAGGGGTCGTGGGTTCAAATCCCGCCAGCCCGACGGGGAACTTAGAGAATTCTGAAAGTGTTATCGGCCTCAGTGAGAATGTCGGAACCGCAAGTTAGGCTATAACTACGGATACCCGAGCATCGGGGCTTAGCGGAGTTTGGATCAGGGGCGATATCGAATGTCGAGCCAATCAAACTTTTTGCCTGCCCGAAATCTTCGAGGTAGGGCAATCGCTCTGGTTCTTGCGATGCTAGCCCTGAGCTTTTCAGCTTTGCCTGCCAAGGCCGTGAGCAACCCCAACGCCATAACCATCAACAACTCAATTTGCGACTTGACTTCCGCGGGCTATTTAGGCGCAGGTTCGGTAAACAACCCCTGGCAGATAAGTGACTCGGCATCGCTTTGGGAAACCGCCGATTGCGAAGCTCAAAATCCGGGCGGCAACTACGTGCTCACGCGAAGCATCGATTTGACTAGCGCTAGTGCTTTTACTCGACGTGCTATCGGCTACGTGTCTACGGGAAACATCTACCGCTTTCAGGGGAAGTTTGATGGCCAAGGACATAGCATTTCCAACTTAAACATTGAAGGCTTGTATGCGCCGACGGTCCCTATTCAAAATGTGGCGTCGGCAGGATTGTTTGCGTGGCTAAATGATGCTGAAATCAAGAACTTGGCCCTGTCAGGGACAGTTTCGGGAGCAATTAATAGCACCGTCAGCAACGACGAAGAGTACTCAACTGGTTTCTTGGGAGCCCGATCATCTGGGAATTTGATTCTTTCAAACCTAACTATCTCGGGCAGCGTGTCGGGGTACAGCCGGGTTGGCAACTTGGTTGGCGTCGCGGAAAGCGTGTCAGCTACAACAGTTCATGTGACCGGCCGGGTCGCAGGTTATTCGTCGGTTGGGGGCTTTTTCGGCCATGTCTCACAATCAGCAGCTATTTCACTGTCGTTGAATCGGGCCCTTATCGATGCTCAGTTCGCTCCCACAGCAATCTCTGCAGGAGGATTTATTGGATTCGGTGAGCAAATCGAGATCAGCCAATCGGTTAACTCAGGTGCGGTGAAGGGCATAGCCGAAACCGGCGGCTTGGTCGGATCTGCTGGAGTGGTGACTATTTCTGCATCGGTAAATTCCGGGGAAGTCAGCGGTGGCTCCTTCGACCAAGGCGTTGCAGGAACTCAAGCTGCTGGCCTGGTCGGTTTTGCCATTCAGGCACATTTCTTTCAGAGCGCTAACCGAGGAAACGTCTCCATGTGGGGATCGGTTGCAGGCGGTCTCATTGGGCAAGTCACGCGCCTATCTGTCGAGCAAAGCCAAAATTCAGGCGTTCTTACGACAAGAGATGGAAACACCGGCGGAATTGTGGGTCGGGTCAACTTCCTCGATGTTAAGAATTCGTACAACTCCGGCGCAGTTGTGGCAAATACTTTTCTTGGCGGTTTAGCGTCGCGCGTCATTAGTACCGCTCGTATAGAGAGCACATACAACATCGGCACGCTGTCTCAATCCCCGCAGTGGTCGATCAGTCGATGGCTTACTCCAGCTGTAACCGACATCGACGGCATAATGGCATTTGGTTCTGGATCAATAAGTTCCTCTTACACAATTCCGCCATCGTCCAAGGTTGGAACGTCAACGGTTTTGGAACTGAGAATGAAAGCTACCTACGCCGGTTGGGACTTTGTTTCGGTTTGGGGCTTCGATTGCAATGATGCAATTGCCACCCCTAAACTTCGAGCACTTTCTGGAAACGCCACTTTGAGCAGCAACTCTTGCCCAATAGCCATATCTAACCCAGGATCCCCACCGCCTCTGCCCCCGTCCCCAAACGAGACCCCGCCGGGCCAGGTTTCTAACTCTTCGACAGTGAGTTCTGCGTCGTCCTCAACGAGTTCCAATTCTGGGAATGCGGGCGGCAATCAAGGTTCAGGGGATCGCACGCCAGTCTTGTTGGGCACTTACACAACATCGCCCGGTTTGATTTTGAAGTTAGTCGGGACATCTCTTGATATTGTTAATCGGGTGTTTATCGGCACAGTCAGTGTCACCATTTCCGCTTCAGCCTTGACCACGCTGAACGTCATGGTTCCAATTTCAATACCTCTGGGGTCACACGATCTAACTTTGGAGTCGAACTCCGGTCGCTTTACGAAAACCAAAGCGCTAATCGTGAAAGCCAACTCAAGCTCGACCCGGTCAGCTCTTGCCGGAAAGTCATTTGCGCTACCAAAGTTCACTGTTGGAAAAACGACTTTGAATTCTCGCCAGCGACAGTTTGTCTCGAGACTCTTGTTGGACTCTGGTGTGTCGAAGGTGGTCTGCACCGGGCTGGTGCGGTCCGGAATGACTCACCACGCAAGAGTCCAAGTGAGACTGCGGGCAAAGGCTGCTTGCAACCAAGTGAAGTTCTTGCTTCCGAACTCAAGTGTCTGGTTTCAAAGTCGATCAACAAGCTCCAAACAAATGCTGGGTCGAGTGATTATCACCATTAGGGGCTAGTAAAGTTTCACAGCATTTAGAGTCGCTTCGGCTTGGTCACAGGGCAATCTTGAACCAGAGCTCAACGTTGGTCCCGAGCTGACCAGTTTTATAACCTCTCCCTATTAGAATCTGGCTCATGAGCCTTCGGCAAGAGTTGCGCAGCATTCCAAATATGCTGAGTATTTTGCGCCTTGTTTTGGTGCCGGTCTTTCTTTGGCTACTGCTGAATGACCACACGTTTTGGGCTTTGGGTGTCTTAGCTTTTGCCGGAGCATCAGACTGGCTTGACGGCCAGATAGCTCGGCGCTTCAACCAGGTCACTGAACTAGGCAGGGTCCTGGATCCGGCAGCCGACCGGCTATACATTTTTGCTAGCTTGATCGGCCTTGTGATCAACGGCAATGTGCCGCTATGGCTTGCAATTGCAGTGATTGCCCGAGATGTTATGTTGCTTTTTGTCTACCCGGTTTTGGCTACTCACGGCTACGGGCCTCTGCCGGTGCATTTTCTCGGCAAAGCTGGAACCTTCGCACTGCTTTACGCGCTTCCTTTGATGCTATTGGCCGACCTTTGGCCTGAGGCTGAATTTGTGATCTTGCCGCTTTCTTGGGGCTTTGCTTTCTGGGGAGTCGGACTGTATTGGTTAGCAGGATTTATTTACGTCAAGCAAGTTAGAGATTTGGTTTCGAGCAAGGCTTAAATCCCCTAGCATTGTGGTTCAAGGGGAGGACACCGTGGTCAAGGATTTTCATTCAAGTGATGAAACTGCTCGCTTTGCAGAAGACCTAGTCCCGCAGGACTCAGACTCTCTTTCTCCAGAAGAACAATCAGCTGTTTCAGCTCTGCCTGCAGGCTCTGCTCTTCTAATTGTTAGACGAGGAGCTGGCGTTGGCTCGAGATTCCTTTTGGACCAGGACTTGACAGTCGCAGGTCGTCACCCTGATGCTGACATCTTTTTAGACGACGTAACCGTCTCTCGCAAGCATGCTGAATTTATACGATCTGGTAACAGATTTAGCGTTACGGATTTGGGCTCCATGAATGGAACCTATGCTGATGGCTCAAGGGTCGATTCTGCGGATTTGAGCCACGGTGACGAAGTCCAGATTGGCAAGTTCCGGATGACCTTTTTTGCTTCGGATAAGGACAGGTAGTAATGGATAACGCCGTAAGGAAAATCCAGGACCACCTCAAGCTCTACACAATCGGTCAGGTGCTTGGGGTACTCAAGCCTGACTTCTCCGATCTAAGTCCTTCAAAGCTGCGCTTTCTGGAGGACCAGGGATTGATCACCCCAGACCGCACTGACTCTGGTTACCGCAAGTATTCCGAGTCGCAGATTGAGCGAATTCGAATCATTCTGACCCTGCAGCGTGACCAGTATCTGCCGCTAAAGGTTATTCGCGACTATCTCGATGAGATCGACGCCGGGCGTAAGCCACTTCTTCCTCCAACCAACCCGGGCTCTTTGCGCAAGGGTCAGCGGTTCTCAACCGCACAGCTCAAGGCAGAGACCGGATTGGGCGACCTGGCTTTCCGCGAAGGCGCCGAACTTGGACTCTTTGGTGCTCAGCCGCACTCATCCCACGAGGTCGAGATTGCATTTGCACTTGTTGGGCTGGAGCAGTTTGGAATTCAGCCACGCCACCTCAGGGGTCTAAAGTCTGCTGCCGAGCGCGAAGTCGGAATCATTACCGGAGTCACAGAGCCGGTCTTGAGAAAGAAAGCTCCAGAATCTGCTGCCAGGGCTGGGCATATTGCCCGCGAGATAGCAGAGCGATTTGGTGCTATTCGTTCCCACCTAATCTCCGAGGCAATCGACTCAATCGAGAACTAGGTTTCGACACGCCGAGCTGTGGATAAACCATAAACCTCAGGTTGAAGGCAGACTTAAAGCAACTTGACCACAGGGAGAAGGCAAAGTGGAGATTCAGTCCCCAATGCTGTTCACCGACGGCCTGCCAGCGCAGGACATCGGTTACCGTGGTGCGTCTGCAGCCGCGGCAGCGGGCATCTCTTACCGCCAGCTTGACTATTGGGACCGCACCGGTTTGGTAATCCCATCCATCCAAACCGCAACTGGTTCTGGATCTCAGCGTCTTTATGCTTTCCGCGACATCTTGGTTCTAAAGCTGGTGAAGCGCTTGCTCGACACCGGAGTATCGCTACAACAGATCCGATTTGCGGTTGAGCAGCTTCGTGCTGCCGGGATGAGCGATCTAAGCAACACCACACTTATGTCTGACGGCGCAAGGGTCTACCTCTGCACCTCGCAGGACGAAGTTATCGACTTGCTGGGCCAGGGCCAGGGCGTATTTGGAATTGCAGTTGGTCGCGTGCTTCGCGAAGTAGAGGCAACCTTGGTTGACTTTGCGGCTGAAGAGGCCAACATTCAAGATGAACTAGCAGCTCGCAGAGCTCGCAAGATTTCTTAGCGTCTAAACCAACGCTTCTTTTTGGCTTCTGCCCTTGACTTTGGAGCTTCCTCACTCGGCATCAGTTCCGTAATTGGGTTAGCTCTGCCTCTGGTTGCGCGGCCAACAACTCCAACGCGATCGCGTCGCTCGGTGCCGTGCTCGATGTCAGAAACCGCTCCAGCCAATAGCCAGTCAAAACTCTTTGCAATCTCAGCTGCACCTTCGGCCGGCCAGGCGTGAATCGGACGCGCGGCTCCGGTGGACTGCTGAATTGCGGCACGCTCCTCGAAGAACGGCATTAGTAGCTGCTCTCCAAACATCTCTCGCAATTCTTTGACGCGGTACTCGTGTTCGTTGGACTGAGGTCGAAGTCGGTTTACGACAACTCCCAGCAACTGAAGTCTTGGGGTTAGCTTGGCGCTAATCTCGGCGATTGCTTTACGTGCTCGGTCGGCTGCGATAACCGAATAGAGCGAAGGCTCGGTAACCAAAATGACCCTGTCCGATGCGACCCAGGCAGTCCTGGTGAGTGCATTGATCGAAGGTGGGGTGTCGATGATCACCAGGTCGTACTCGTCCTCAATCTGAGTGAGAACTTCTTCTAGCTTCCAGACATCCGCAACCGAAGGGGCTGGGTTGTCTAGTAGCAGTGAGCGAGGGGACCCGACTAGGACATCCATCTTGGAGCTGGCATTCCAGGGAGATGGCACGATGGCCCTGCGAATGATTGGAAGTTTGGGGGATTGCAGCACTTCTGCAACCGAAGTTCCGAAGTCACTGACGGCACCTAAGCCGCTAGTTGCATCGCACTGAGGGTCAAGGTCGACCAGCAAAGTGTTCAAGCCCTTGTTCAGGGCGGCCGACGCCAGACCCAAAGCGACGGTAGTTTTTCCGACGCCACCTTTTAAAGAGCTCACACTTAGAACTTGCACTGCAATAGGCTACCTTTTTATAGTCGGGTTCGCCGAAGCACCCCACCGTTTCAGTGAGGTTCTATGTTCAAGAAAATTTTGGTTGCCAACCGCGGCGAGATTGCAGTGCGCGCATTCCGCGCTGCCTATGAGACCGGTGCTTCGACTGTTGCCGTCTATCCATTTGAAGATCGCAACTCCGTTCACCGCCTAAAAGCCGATGAGGCTTACGAAATTCACGCGGAAGGTTCACCGGTCAAGGCCTACCTTTCGGTTTCGGAAATGATTCGCGTTGCCAAAGAAGCAGGCGCTGATGCAATTTACCCGGGCTATGGCTTTTTGTCTGAGAATCCAGACCTTGCGCGGGCGGCAAAGGAAAACGGAATCGTATTTGTAGGTCCCGGCCCAGAAGTTTTGGAGCTTGCCGGTGACAAGGTAAACGCCAAGTTGGCGGCCATCCGAGCTGGAGTGCCAGTTTTGGCATCGACCGAGTCTTCGGATGATGTGAATGTTTTGGTGCCACAGGCTCAAAAAATCGGCTTTCCGCTATTCGT